>DATBXG010000696.1:0-4575 GCA_036514415.1 Paraburkholderia sp. | reverse complement strand
CGGCGAACGCGGCGGCAATGGCGACTTCTTCGATGTTTCGCGCGCCGCAAGGGCGCGCCGCCCGAATACGCTTCCGGATCCCGCGCAGCCGTGCATCTTCATGCATGGCGCAACACGCGCGACAGCCACCGCGAAGCCGTTTCCGATAGTTACCAATTTCTATGCCCGAAGCGGCGTTTTCGCGCCGTCCGATCTTCTATCGGACCTATACTTCCGCCTGTCGGCATCCCCCCGGATATCCGACATCAGACCCACATCCCGCGGCGGGCCTGTTGCCGCGTCATCCGCAAGCAAGCATGGCAAGCCTCAACAAAGCGTCGCTCAACTCTTCCTTGCAATCGGTGCGCGCTGTCGCGCGCGCGCCCCGCACCCGGCACATCCTCACGGGCGTCATCATCTTCCTCGTGGTGTTCGGCCTGCTCGGGTTCTTCGCTGCGCCGCCCATCATTCGCCATGTCGCCGAGCAGCAGTTGAGCAAGCAGCTCGACCGTCCCGTCACCATCGGCCGCATCGCACTCAATCCGTACACGCTGCGTCTCGAGGCGGACCGCGTGCGTATCGGCGAACGCGGCGGCAATGGCGACTTCTTCGATGTTTCGCGCGCCGTCGTGCAGGCTTCGTGGTCGTCGATCTTTCGCGCCGCGCCCATCGTCGAAGAGTTGCGGCTCGACTCGCCGCGTGCCACGATCGTGCGGCTCGACGCGCAGCACTTCAACTTTTCCGACCTCATCGAGAAGTTCTCGACGCCGTCGAAACCGAACAGCAAGCCCACGCAGTTCTCGGTCTCGAACATCCGCATCGAGAACGGCCAGATCACCTTCGACGATCGCCTGCTCAACGAAAAGCACTTGATCGATCGCTGGTCGCTCGGCATTCCGTTCATCGCCACGCTGCCATCCAAGACCGACATCTTCGTCCAGCCGATGCTGCGCGCGCGCATCGACGGTACGAGCACGCTCGCCATCGATGGCAGGACCAAGCCGTTTTCGGCGTCGCGCGAATCCGAAGTCGAGCTGCGCCTGACCGACCTCGACGTGCCGAAGCTCCTGACCTACGCGCCGACGAAGCTGCCGGTCACGGTGAAGAGCGGCAAGCTCTCGACCAACCTCAAGCTCGATTTCGTGATGTCGGGCGAGAAGCCCACGCTGCGCGTAACGGGCACGACCGATCTGAACGACGTCGATGCCACCGACAACGCCAACGCGCCGTTCTTCGGCGCGCGCAGCCTGCACGTGGCGGCGGCTTCGCTCGAACCGTTCGCCAACGTCTATCGCTTCGACGAGATCCAGCTCGACGCGCCGACCGCCTGGGTCGCGCGCGACAAGCAAGGTGTCCTGAGCGTTGAGAAGCTGATGGGCGCGCCGGCGGCGGGGCAAAAAGAGCAGGCTGCCGGCGCGGTGCCGGCCTCGGGCGCGTCGGGCGTCGCGGCGGCGCAGGCGGCTCCAGGCGAAGCGAAGCCCGCGCCACTCGATCTCTCGATTCGCCAGTTCGCCCTCACGAACGGCACCGTGCACGTGCACGACGAAGCAGCTTCGAGGCCGGTGGAGATTGACCTCACCCAGGTCGCGACCACACTCGCGAACTTCTCGACGACGGCGAAGGCCGGCGCGCCCTACACGTTCGTGATGAACTTGCTCGAAGGTGGCGCGGCGAAGGTGGCGGGCACGGTCAGCCTCGCCGCGAAGACGGCCGACGCGAAAATCGAGCTTCAGCAGTTTTCGCTGCCGCCCATCCAGCCGTACATCGACAACGTGAGCGCAGCGCGAATCCTCGATGGCAAGCTCAACCTCACGTCAGTGCTCAACGCCGACTGGTCGCAACAGCCCGCCGTCGTGCAGATCGGCCAAAGCACACTTGGGCTCGAATCGCTCAAGCTCGCCACGCCCGGGGCGAAGACGCCCTCGATCGCGCTCGCGCAAGGCAAGGTGCAGGTGAGCAGCATCGATCTCGCGGCGCGCAAGGCGCAGATCGCCTCCGTGGACTGGACCGGTCTCGTCGTGAATGCGGAGCGCCAGAAGAACGGCAGCATCGATCTCATGCAGCTCGCCTCCGGCCGCCAGGCCGCGCCTGAGCGCACGGCGATCCACGCGGCGCAGAAGTCGGTGAAGGAAGGCCCGCCCTGGCGCTACACGATCGACACGCTGACGCTCAGCAACGGCACGATCAACGTTACGGACAGCACGACGCAGCGCCCGGTGAAGCTCGTCATCTCGCCGCTCGACCTGAAGATCCAGCAGATTAGCGACGACATGAAGCACGCGCTGCCGATCGACCTGAAGGCGACCGTCAACAGCAAGGGCACGCTGGCGGTGAGCGGCAAGGTGAACCCCACGCCGCTAACGGCGCAACTGAAGATCGACGCGAACCGCCTCGACGCCGCCGCGTTCGAGCCTTACTTCGGCAACCAGCTCAACGCGGTAGTCGCGAGCGCGCTGCTCAACATGACCGGGCAGCTTTCCGTGGAGCAGGGCAAGGCGCTCAAGGCGAACTATCACGGCGACGCGGCGCTCGTGGACGTGCTCATGCTCGACAAGGCGACCTCCGCCCCGTTCGCGGGCTGGCGCTCGCTCGCGCTTTCGAACCTGAAGGCGAACTACGACGACTCGCGCGGCACCGACGTGGACGCGAGCCGCGTGACCTTCTCCGGCTTCTACGGGCGCGTGTTGCTCGACGCACAAGGCAAGCTCAATCTCAAGGACGTGGTCGCGCATCAAACCGGCCAGGCGCAGTCGCTCACACAGGACACCAGCGCTGCAAAGCGCGGCGGCCGCGAACCCGTGCCACTGACACCGCAGGCCGCAAGCGCACCGGTAGAGATGGCTTCCGCGCCCGCGCCGGCCTCCGCGCCGCCTACCGTCCAGGCCGCGCAAGCGCCGAAGAACCCCGTGCGCCTGCACTTCGGCGAGCTCGTGCTGCAGGGCGGCCGCGTGAACTATACCGACAACTTCATCAAGCCGAACTACACGGCCGAACTCGTGCAGATTCAGGGCACGGTGGGCGCGTTCGGTACAGGTTCGACGACGCCCGCGCCCGTGGATGTGTCCGCGAAGCTTGCCGCGAACGGACCTATTGCGATCAAGGGGACGATAAATCCGCTCATCGAGAAGCCCTCGCTCGATATCACGGCGAGCGCACACGATATCGAACTCACGAACCTCACACCTTATTCGGCGAAGTACGCGGGCTATCCGATTACGAAGGGCAAGCTCAACGTCGATTTGCACTACCAGCTCGCGAACGACCAGCTATCGGCGAACAACCATCTGTTCATCGACCAGCTCACGTTCGGCGATCACGTCGAGAACGACACGGCCACGCACCTGCCGGTGCGCTTCGCGATCTCGCTGCTCAAGAACCGCAAAGGCGAGATCGACGTGAACATTCCGGTGTCCGGCTCGCTCTCGAACCCCGAGTTCAGCCTGGGCGGCCTGATCTGGAAGGCCGTGCTCAACCTGATCGCGAAGGCCGTGACCGCGCCGTTCACGCTGCTCGCCAATGCGTTCGGCGGCGGCGGTGAGGACCTGGGCTACGTCGAATTCGCGCCGGGCATGGCCGCGCTCACCGACGCCGACCAGAAGAAGCTCGACACGATCCTGAAGGCGCTCGACGAAAAGCCCTCCATCAAGATCGACCTGATTGGCCGCGTCGATCCGGCCGTGGACACGCCAGCGCTGCGCGAGCAGTACGTGGACCGGCTCGTGCGCCTCGAGAAGGTGAAGGACACGGTGGGCAACGGTGAAAGCGTGGATGCCTTGCAAGTCAAGGTGGACGACAAGGAGTACGAGAAGTACCTCACCAAGGCTTATAAATCGTCGGACTTCAAGAAGCCGCGCAACATGGTCGGCTTGACGAAGACGCTGCCCGTGGACGACATGAAGCAGGCGCTCGCCGACCACGCGCCGGTGGACGACGCCGCGTTGCGCAATCTCGCGCAGCAGCGTGCACAGGCCGTGCAGCAGTACTTCGAAGGCAAGGTCGATCCGAGCCGCGTGTTCGTCGTCGCGCCCAAGCTGGACGCGAAGGGCATCGACGACAAGGGGGCGACTACGCGTGTGGATTTCGGGCTGAAGTAAGCGGCGCGATTCGCGAATTCGACAAGCTGGCGGCGCGCTTCGGTCTAACCGGCGCGCCGCTGCTTTTGCGGCCTCGCAAACGCGTGTTCCTCGATCACCCGGGCGAGCGTTGCAAACGCCGGCGCGATTTCCTCGTGCGGTACGCACGCGTAACCCGTCAGCAACCCTTTTTGTTCCTGACGCACGCTGTAGTAGGCCGCGAGCGGCCGCACGATCACGCCCGCATCAAAGGCGGCTGTGGCGATGGCGCGATCGTCCGCGGTCTCGGGCAGGCCAAGCACGAAGTGCAGGCCGGCTTCGTCGCCCATGACCGGCAGCGCGTCGCCGAAATGGCGCGTGACCGCGTCGATCAGCAACTGGCGGCGCTCGCCGTAAAGCGTGCGCATGCGGCGCACGTGCGAGGTGAGGTAGCCGTCCATGATGAACTCGGCGAGCACCGCCTGCTGCATGAGCTGGCCTTCGCGATACAGCTCCGCCACGCCCGTACGGAACGTGGCTGCGA
>DATBXG010000695.1:0-4816 GCA_036514415.1 Paraburkholderia sp. | reverse complement strand
GTCGTTCGAGAACGCGGCGATGGCGAAGGTCTCGGCGTCCGCGCTCGACGCCCGCGCGATGGGCTATCTGAAGCCGTCGGACACGATCGTCTTCAACGTGTTCGAGCTGCTCGACACGGCGAAGAAGGAAGCGCGCGCACTCTCCGCCGCGGGCTACCGTCCGCCGCTGCGCGCGACGCAGATTCCGGTGGCGGGCCGCTCGGCGATCTCGACCATCAAGGCATCGCTCGTGAACATGCGCGACGGCCGCTTCATCAGCGATCACGACTTCCTGATCGCGAGCCGCATCGCGGAAGCGGTGTGCGGCGGCGACGTCGAGGCGGGCAGTCTCGTCGACGAAGAATGGCTGCTCAAGCTCGAGCGCCGCGCCTTCGTCGATCTGCTCGGCACGCAGAAGACGCAGGAACGCATCATGGGCATGCTGCAAACCGGCAAGCCGGTGCGCAACTAAGCGGCACGACGCACACCAGATACTGGAGTAAGAGATGAGCAAACAGTTGCAGGACGCATACATCGTCGCCGCGAGCCGCACGCCCATCGGCAAGGCGCCGCGCGGCGTGTTCAGGAACACCCGCCCCGACGAGCTGCTCGTTCACGCGATCAAGTCGGCCGTGGCGCAGGTGCCCGGCCTCGACACGAGCGTGATCGAAGACGCCATCGTCGGCTGCGCGATTCCCGAGGCCGAGCAGGGGCTGAACGTGGCGCGCATCGGCGCGCTGCTCGCGGGGCTGCCGCAGAGCGTGGGCGGCGTGACCGTCAACCGCTTCTGCGCGTCGGGCCTCACGGCGCTCGCCATGGCGGCGGACCGCATCCGCGTGGGCGAATCCGACGCGATGATCGCGGGCGGCTGCGAGTCGATGAGCATGGTGCCGATGATGGGCAACAAGCCGTCGCTCTCGCCGCACATCTTCGATCGCAGTGAAGACGTCGGCATTGCCTACGGCATGGGCTTGACCGCCGAGAAAGTGGCCGAGCGCTGGAAGGTGAGCCGCGAGGCGCAGGACGCGTTCTCGGTGGAATCGCACCGCCGCGCGCTCGCCGCGCAACAGGCTGGCGAGTTCAAGGACGAGATCGCGCCGTACACGATCGTCGAGCGTTTCCCCGATCTCGCCTCGGGCGAGGTGAAGGTGAAGGAACGGCTGATCGAGCTCGACGAAGGCCCGCGCGCGGACACCACGCTCGAAGGTCTCGCGAAGCTGCGCGCCGTGTTCGCGAACAAGGGCTCGGTGACGGCGGGCAACAGCTCGCAGACGTCGGACGGCGCGGGCGCGCTGATCGTCGTCTCGGAGAAGATCCTCAAGCAGTTCAACCTCACGCCGCTCGCGCGCTTTGTGAGCTTCGCGGTGCGCGGCGTGCCGCCGGAGATCATGGGCATCGGCCCGAAGGAAGCGATTCCGGCCGCGCTGAAGGCCGCGGGTCTGAAGCAGGACGACCTCGACTGGATCGAGCTGAACGAGGCGTTTGCCGCGCAGTCGCTGGCGGTGATCCAGGACCTCGGCCTCGATCCTTCGAAGATCAACCCGCTCGGCGGCGCGATCGCGCTGGGGCACCCCCTCGGCGCGACGGGCGCGATCCGCGCCTCGACGGTCGTGCACGGCCTGCGCCGCCGCAACTACAAGTACGGCATGGTGACGATGTGCGTCGGCACCGGCATGGGTGCGGCGGGCATCATCGAGCGGCTGTAAGGGCCTCGGCCTCTAGCGCATAGGCGTTTATCGACACGGTTCGCAGACTTCGCGGTTTGCGGACCGTTTTTGTATCGGATGTGTGGACTTTGCGAGGAGACACCCGCATGAGCAACGAAATCCTGACCGCGCGCGAAAACGGCGTGCTCACGATCACCATCGACCGGCCCGCGCGCAAGAACGCGCTCACGCCCGCGATGTATCAGGCGATGGTCGACGCATTCGCGGCCGCGCACGAGGACGCGTCGGTGCGCGCGGTGCTGCTGCGCGGCCACGCCGAAATCTTCACGGCGGGCAACGATATCGAAGATTTCCTGAAAACGCCTCCCGGCAGCGATTCGCCCGTGGTTCGCTTTCTGGATGCCATCACGAGGTTCGAGAAGCCGCTCGTCGCGGCGGTAGCGGGGCCGGCCATCGGCGTGGGCACGACGCTGCTGCTGCATTGCGACATGGTCTATGCGGCCGACAACGCGCGCTTCGCCGTGCCGTTTGCGCAGCTGGGTCTGTGCCCCGAGGCCGCTTCGTCGCTGCTGCTGCCGCGCATTGCAGGCTATCAGGGCGCGGCGGAAAAGCTGCTGCTCGGCGAGATCTTCGACGCGGCGGAAGCGCATCGCATGGGCTTCGTGAACCGCGTGCTACCCGCCGCCGAGCTCGATGCGTTCGTCGCCGCGCAACTGGCGAAGCTCGTCGCGCTGCCCGCGTCGTCGCTGCGCGTGACGAAGTCGCTCATGAAGCACGCGAGCGAGCATGAAATCAAGACGCGCATCAGCGAGGAGTTCGTGCATTTCGGCAAGATGCTGCTCGCGCCCGAAGCGCGCGAGGCGTTCACGGCCTTCCTCGAAAAGCGCAAGCCGGATTTCCGGCAGTTCGATTAAGGCATGTGGCGTTACGAAGCGTCGCCTCGTGATTCAGGCCGTTTCGTAATCGACGTAGCCGGACTCGCGGCAAAAGCTCACGAGCCGCAGTCCGGCGCGCTTCGCGATCGCGATGGCGAGCGAGGAGGGCGCCGAGATCGTCGCAACCATCGGAATGCCCACCCGTGCGGCCTTGCGCACGAGCTCATAGCTCGCGCGGCTGGAGAGGAAGACGAAGCCCTGCTGGGTGTCGGCGCGCTCGATCACGAGCTGACCGATGAGTTTGTCGAGCGCGTTGTGGCGGCCCACGTCCTCGAAGGCGCGCAGGATCGTGCCGTTTTCGTCGCACCAGGCGGCCGCGTGCAGGCCGCCCGTGAGCTTCGTGAGCGCCTGGTGCTGCGGCAGCTCGCGTGCGGCGCGCGCGATGGCGTCAGAGGCAAGTCGCGCAACGAAGCCGGTGTCGGGCACCTGCTCGGGTTCGAGATCGAGCAAGTCGATGCTCTCGATGCCGCACACGCCGCAGCCGCTACGACCAGCGAGCGCGCGGCGCTTTTCCTTCAGTTCGACGAAGGCCTGCTGGACCACCGTGAGATGGACTTCTGCGTGGGGCAGGTCGGCCTCGTCACGCCAGTAGACCTCGATGTCCTGGATATCGGCGTTGCGCCCGACAATGCCTTCGGAGATCGCAAAGCCCACGGCGAACGCTTCGAGGTCGCGCGGCGTGCACATCATCACCGCATGTGAAATGCCGTTGAAGACGAGCGCGACGGGCCATTCCTGGCCCACGTGGTCCTGACGCGTGTCTACCGCGCCGCCGCGGTGCCGGTGCACCCGCAACTCGATGGCGCCGGGCTGGCCTTCGGATTCGAGGGGATTCGTCGCCGGGATCGGCGTCCGGGTTGGGGAACGGGTTGGTGTGGCCAAGCGGGAAACTCCATCAGTGCTTGTGCGGCGCGGCACCGCAGCGCCGCCGGTGGACGGCGGGGCCGCGCCGCGCGCGGAAGGTTCTAAAATACCTCAAGCGGGCCGCCCGCGCTTATCCGCGCCTACGCCCGCCTCGCGAGGATACCGTCATGGCATTGAACGAAGCTCCGCTGCTTTTCCGGTTCGAGGTCGACTCGTCGGAAAATCTCACCTTTATCCCGATGTGCGTGCGCTTCAACCTGGATCGTTTTGGTCTGCGCATTTCGTTGGCGCAATGGCAGTTGCTGCCTTACGAGGACCGCCGGCTGCTGGCGTGCTTTCCCGTGGACGAGGACACGCAGATCGAGCCGAATTTCGATCACGCGCTCTTCGAGATGATCCGCACGCATGCGAACGTCGAACCCGACTGGTTCGCGCCCGAAGAAGCGCCGGCCTGGCGCGACGTGAGCGCGGTGCCGGGCGGCATTGCGCTCCAGTCGGAACTCGCCAACCTGCAGCCGCCCGGCCTCGAAGACTGGGCGCAGCTCGCCCCGTTCCAGCGTTACGTGCTTGCCAAGCTCGCGCGCAAACCCGAGAGCAATCACGACTTCGAGCCGGCCATGCGCGAGTTCGGGCTGGCGGTGCCGCGTTGATTCTTACCTGCTTGCCCGGTCGATCCTTACCCGATTCCCGCTAGCCGAGGCTCGCCTCGCGCGTGCCGCCACGCCTTTGCGGCGTGTCGCGCGCCGCCGGGCGCATTTTTCCGCCGCTTTCTGCGCTTTCCCCCTCAAGACAAAACCCGGGCGTGCCGTTATTTCGGGTTGGCGCGTCAGGCGCCGACCGGTCGCGTGCAGTCGTGACCCATCATCCCGCGCCACGGCGCGGGCGCGAACGACGCTCGGCATTCATGAATCTTCTCCTTTCGAAGCGCCAACTCATCAATCTGGCTGTCGTTGCGGCGGCCGTTGGCGCAAACGCTTTTGTCGCGTGGACGCAGATCGACGGTCAGCGCGAGATCGATCTGCGCGCCGGCCAGGCTGCGACGATCCGCCACGACCTCGACCGCTATCGCGACGCGCTTGGCAGCGGCTTGAGTGCGCTGGGCCGTCTCACGGTGCAGGGGCAGCCCGAGTCCGCCGGCGCGCGCGAGGCGCGCGCCGCCATGCTCGACGAAACCGGCCGCGTACTGCGCGCGGAGCTTGCCGGCGACGCCGACCTTGCAGCGCGTTTCGATGCGACGGCGGTGAAGGCTACCGCCATTGCGAGGGAGATCGACGCGACGCTTGCGCGCGCCGAGCAGCGCGTTGCCGACGAGCGCGGGCAGGCAGCGGCGGGGGCTAGCGCGGCGACGGGCGGTGAGGCCAGCCAGGAGGC
>DATBXG010000694.1:0-10920 GCA_036514415.1 Paraburkholderia sp. | reverse complement strand
ACGATGCCCCGGGGCGCATCGAGCTTTACCGGCGTTCGCTCGACACATTCGACCAGGGCGTCGCGCTGCGCGGCGACAACTGCGAGCGCGTGCGCATTCCCTACGGTGACGCGCATCTTTCCGGGCTGCTGGTGAAGGCGCCGAATGCAGGTACCCGAAGCCCGCTGCTGGTGCAGGTCAACGGGCTCGATTCGACCAAGGAAATGAAGTACTTGGTGGGCTTGCCGGCGTGGCTCGCCGCGCGCGGCGTCTCCTCGTTGATCGTCGATCAGCCTGGCACCGGCGAGGCGCTTCGTCTGCACGGCATGCATGCGATATACAACACGGAGGCGTGGGCGAGCAGGATCGTCGACTGGCTGGAAACGCGCGCCGATGTCGATCCGAAGCGGATCGGCATGGAGGGCGTGTCGCTGGGCGGCTACTACTGTCCGCGCGCCGTCGCCTTCGAACCGCGCTTTGCGTGCGGTGTGGTTTGGGGTGCGAATCATGACTGGCGCGACGTGCAGAAAAAGCGTCTGCAACGCGAGGGCAACTTCCCGGTTCCGCACTACTGGAAGCATGTTTGCTGGGTCTGGGGCGCAAAGGACATCGACGACTTCATGCGCATCGCAGAGAACGTGCATCTCGACGGCGTGCTCGATCGCATCAAGGTGCCGTTCCTCGTTACGCATGGCGAGAAGGACTCGCAGATTCCTGTTGCGTGGGCGCATCGCACATATGAACAACTCGTGAACAGCCCGAAGCGCGAACTCAAGATTTTTACCGATCGCGAAGGCGGGGTTCAGCACTCGAGCTTCGACAACTCGATCAACGCCGGGCACTGGATTGCCGACTGGATTGCCGAAACGCTCGGTGGCCGCACCTCGCTCTGATTCATCCACACTTTCAAACGAACGCACCTCTCTCATGAACATCATCGGACCCGATACGCTGGTTTTCGACGTGGACGACGTGGCCAGCTGCAAGCAGTATCTGCTCGACTACGGCTTGCTGCCCGCGCGCACGGACGAAGCGAGCGGCCGCTTCGAGGCGCTCGACGGTACGGGCATCGAAATCGCGCACCGCGACGCGCTTTCCTTGCCGCCCGAACCCGGCACGGCGAGCATGCTGCGCAAGACGGTCTACGGCGTGGCCGACGCCGCGACGCTCGACGCCATCGCGCAGGAACTGCAGCGTGATCGCGAAGTACGCAAGCTCTCCGATGGCTCGATCGAATCGGTCGACGACATGGGGTTCGTCATCGGCTTTCAGGTCACGAAACGCCGCACGCTGTCCTTGCCGGCCGAGCCGCTGAACGCGCCTGGCGCGCCGGCGCAGCGCGCGCCGAACGTGGTGGGTGCCGACGAGCACGTCGCGCTCACGCCGCGCACGCTCTCGCATGTCGTCTATTTCGTGCCCGATGCAGCGAAGGCGGAAGCGTTCTACGTGAATCGCCTCGGCTTTCGCTGCACCGACCGTTTCGCGGGCGTAGGCCCGTTCCTGCGGCCGGCGGGCACGCTCGACCATCACACGCTGTTCATGATCGAAACGCCGCCGTTCATGAAGGGCTGCGAGCATTTCACGTTTCATATGGGCGGCCCGAGCGAGGTCCTGCAGGCGGGCAGCCGCTTCGTCGCCAAGGGCTATCAGTCGTTCTGGGGGCCGGGCCGTCACCGGTTCGGGTCGAACTGGTTCTGGTACTTCAACAGCCCGCTCGGCTGCCACGTGGAGTACGACGCCGACATGGACCTGCACGATGACGCATGGACGTCGCGCGTCGCGCCAATGAGCGCGGACAGCTCGCAACTCTTCCTGTTCCAGCACCGAGAAAAATGGGCCCCGGGCGGTCCGCCGCCAGGTGCGAATGCCGGAACGAACTGATGGCGCGCGGCTCGCCCACGTCCGTTCGCCTCGCGCGTATCGACGAGCTGCCGGACCCCGGCGCGCGCGGCTTCGATCCCGAAGGCGCCGGGCACGACACGCTGTTCGTCGTTCGCCGCGGCGCGGCGGTCCACGCATACCGCGACGCGTGCCCGCATTACGGCGATACCGCGATGGCCTGGCGCAAGGACGCTTATCTGAACGGCGACGGAACCCGCATCGTTTGTCATGCGCATGGTGCCCAGTTCGACATCGAGAGCGGAATGTGCCTGATCGGACCATGTCGCGGAAAGAAGTTAGTCAACCTGAATATAGAAGTGACGGAAGACGGCGACATCATGCTGATCGGACAACAAAAAGACTAGCAGTCAAGGAGACACCCGGATGACTAATCAACTTCAAAGCGTCCTCGTCATTGGCGGAGGTTTCTCCGGCATGGCGACGGCGGTTCAATGCGCGAAGCTCGGCCTCCAGGTCGATCTGGTCGAAATCGATCAGGGCTGGCGTTCGTATGGCGCGGGCATCAGCATCGGTGGCCCGACCTTGCGCGCGCTGCGCACGATCGGCGTGCTCGACGCCTTCTTCGAGCGAGGCTATGGCGGCGACGGCGTGAATCTGTTTACGGGCGGCGGCCAGCCGATCGGCACGCTGCCAACGCCGCGCGTGGCAGGAAACGATGTGCCCGGCGGCGGCGCCATCATGCGTCCGGTGCTGGCCGATATTCTCGCGAAGGCCACGCAGGCGGCGGGCGTGCGGGTTCGTCCCGGCTGCACGTTCTCACAGATGGAGCAGGTCGACGGCGCAGTGCGAGTTGCGTTGACGGATGGCACGCAGTGCAACTACGACCTCGTGGTCGGCGCCGACGGCCTGTATTCGAAGGTACGCGAAACGGTGTTTCCCGGCGCGCCCAAGCCGGGTTACACCGGGCAGGGCGTGTGGCGCGCCGTGCTGCCCCGGCCGGCGGACATCGTCTGCGCGACGATGTGGATGGGGCAAAAGGTCAAGGTTGGCGTCAACCCGGTTTCGCAGGAGGAAATGTATCTCTTCGTCACGGAGAACCGCCCGACGAACGAGTATATCGATCCCGCCGCGTGGCCACGCATGCTGTCCGGTCTGCTGACACCATTCGAAGCGCCGTTGATCCAGTCGCTGCGTGCGCAGATCGGTCCGCAATCGCGCGTCAACTATCGTCCGCTCGAACGCATGCTGATGCCGCAGCCCTGGTACAGCGGCCGCGTGGTGCTGGTCGGCGACGCCGTGCATGCGACCACGCCGCACATGGCGGCGGGCGCGGGCATTGGTCTCGAAGACGCAATCGTGCTTGCCGAAGAACTGGGACGTGCTTCGACCGTGGAAGCGGCCTTGCAGGCGTTCGGGGCGCGTCGATGGGAACGCTGCCGCATGGTGGTGGAGAATTCGGGGCGCCTTGGCGAGATCGAGATCGCCGGCGGCGACAAGGCGGAACACGCCCGCATCATGCACGAGACGCACATGAGTCTCGCGCAGCCGATCTGACCGGGCGGAGGCACGATGCAAACGGATCTCTCCACCCCGACGCCGGCGCAGGCCGGCGCACAAGCCGCAGCCGGCGCGTCGGCGCGCTTCGGCCCGGCGGGCACGCTCGCCCTGATGATCGCGCACTGCGCGGGCATGGTCGATCTGGTCGCGTTGCCCGTGTGGGTCGGCACCTTGATTGGCGCCTACCATCTCGACCCGCAACGGGCTGGGTTGCTCGCCACGCTGTTTCTTGCCGGTGCGGTGACGAGCAGCCTGTTCTTTTCGCCGCGCCTGAACCGCCTGCGAGCGCGCGCGGCGGCGACCATCGGTTTCGGTGTCGCGGCGCTTGCGTTTGTCGGCATGATATCGACGGACCGCTATCTGGCGATGGCACTCCTGCATGCCGGCGCGGGCATCGCGGTTGGCGGCGGGCTCAGCTTTACGCACGGCACGATTGGACGCAGCCGGAATCCGCATCGCCTGTTCGCAATTGCAGGGCTCGCACTAGGCATATTTGCGATCGCATTTCTCGGCATCACACCGGGGATGATCGCGTTGCGCGGCGGGCCCACTTTGTTTCGCGTGTTCGCGTTTGTCATGGCAGCGGCGGCCATTGCGTGCGCGCTCGCGTTTCCGTCGGTCCACGCAAGCCATAGCGAAACGGCAACCGACGAGCCCCGCATCGATCGCGCCGTGTGGTTCGGCATGGCCGGCGTGAGTTGCATGGCGCTGACTCAGGCCATGCTGTTCAGCTTCGTGCAGCGTATCGGCCTCGATCGTGGGTTCGGCTTGACGGCGGTAACCACCACGCTGATCGCGCTAGGCATCGTCAACCTGTTGCCGGCGCCGGTAGCCGGGCTGCTGGAGTTGCGCGTGCCGGGCCGCAGGGTCGTGCAGGCGGGGCCAGTGGTGCAGGCCGCGCTCGCACTGATCATCACGCAAAGCGTGGCGTTTGCACCGTATGCGGCAGCCACATCGGTCTACGCTGCCGTCATGATCTTCACGCACACCTTTGCGTTCGGCATGCTGGCCCGCATCGACAGGACCGGCCGGGCCGTGGCGGCGACACCCGCCATGCTGATGACGGGCGCCGCGATCGGCCCGGTGCTCGGCGGCACGCTGGTCAAGCAATACGGTTACGGCAGCCTCGGCATGGCAGCCGTACTGATTGCCGCGGCGGCAGTGTTCTGCTTCTCCCGTCTCGAACGCCGTCCCCATTCCGCAGGAGTCTGAGCATGAAACCCGCACGCCGGTTTGTCGATCTCTCGATCTATCTGGAGAACGAAGTACTTTCCGATCCACCGCCGCTCGCACCGAAGATCACTTACCAGAAGCACGCCGATACGCTGCCCGAATTCATGGCGATGCTGCCCGGCACGAAACCCGAGGACTATCCCGACGGCGAGGCCGCCGCTGCGGAGTGGGTTACGCTGACCACGCACAGCGGCACGCATCTCGACGCGCCCTGGCATTTCCATTCGACCATGGACGCAGGCCTGGGCGAGGCGAGGCCTTCGATCACGATCGATCAGGTGCCGCTGGAATGGTGCTTTCAACCGGGCGTCAAGCTGGATTTTCGGCATTTTCCCGATGGCTATGTCGTGACAGCCGCAGACGTCGAAGCCGAACTGGCGCGTATCGGCCATGTGCTGCAACCGCTCGATATCGTCGTCGTCAACACGCGCGCCGGTTCGCGTTATGGCCATGCCGACTACGTCAATTCCGGGTGCGGCATGGGCTATGAGGCCACCATGTACCTGCTGGAACGCGGTGTGCGCTTGACCGGCACCGACGCGTGGAGCTGGGATGCCCCGTTCTCCTATACAGCGAAGAAGATTGCGGAGACGGGCGATACCTCGCTGATCTGGGAAGGGCACAAGGCGGGGAGGGATATCGGCTATTGCCACCTGGAGAAGCTGCATAACCTCGAAGCGCTACCGCCTGCGGGCTTCATGATCAGCTGCTTCCCTCACAAGATTCGCGGCGCATCGGCCGGCTGGACGCGCGCCGTAGCGATTTTCGAAAGCACGGAGGCGGCTCTCGACATGCATGCGCAACGAGGAACACGATGAAATTCGCAACCCTCCCCGACGGCGGTAAAGACGGCCGCTTGCTGCTGGTGTCGCGCGACCTGCGCCATGCCGTGGAGGCGGAGCCGATTGCAAGGACGCTGCTCGATGCGCTCGAACGCTGGGACGACGTGGCGCCCGCGTTGCAGGCGCTATACGACGATTTGAACGGCGGGGACATCGCTGAAGCGCGCCCGTTCTACCCGGCCGCGTGCGCGGCGCCACTGCCTCGCAGCCCGCAATGGTGCGACGGCTCGGCTTTCCTCAACCACGGCAGGCTCATGGAGCAGGCGTTCAACACACCGCCGATTCCAGAGTTCGATACCGTCCCGGTGATGTACCAGGGTGCCAGCGACGATTTCCTCGGTGCGTCGTGCGATGTGCCGTTGCCGGACGAGGCCGACGGCATCGATTTCGAGGGCGAGTTCGGCGCCGTGGTGGATTGCGTGCCGATGGGCGCTTCGGCCGCAGATGCGATGACGCGCATCCGCCTTCTCGTGCAGATCAACGACTGGAGTCTGCGGGCGTTCGGACCGCGCGAAATGAGAACGGGCTTCGGGTTCCTCCAGGCCAAGCCCGCTACGTCGTTTGCGCCCGTTGCAATCACGCCCGATGAACTCGGCGATGACTGGCGAGACGGCCGTGTACGTCTGAGTCTGCATGTTGAGTGGAACGACAGGTGGTTCGGTCAGCCGGATGGCCGGGAGATGAACTTCAGCTTTGGCGAACTCATCGCTCACGCCGCACTTACGCGCAATCTCGCGGCGGGCTCGATTGTCGGGTCCGGCACCGTGTCGAATGCAGATCGCAAGGCGGGCTCGGCGTGCATTGCCGAGCGGCGGGTCATCGAGATGATCGATGAGGGCGGGGCGCGCACGGGATTCATGCGCTTCGGCGACCGGGTCAGGATGGTGGCGCGCGATGCGGAAGGTGACGCACCGTTCGGCGCCATCGATCAGCGGGTGGTGCGGGCATCGCGCGTTGCATGCCGCTTTCCAGCGTGAAGATCGTCTTCACCCCGTCGGTACCTTTTAGGCCAAACGGCGACGGCGTCAATATCTTACGAATTTCCAGAGTGTATCCACCAGAAGCGCGTCTATCGAACGCAGTGCCTTGCAAATAAAATCAAGGCCACATCAATTAAAACTGGAGGAGACACAATGACAGTATGGCGAATCATATCGGCAGCCTGCGCGCTGCTCATCAGCGCATCCGCGTTCGCACAAAGCGCGGGCAGCTTCGTCGCGAATGTCGGCTGGTTCCACCTTGCGCCGCAAGTGTCGAGTGAGCCGTTCTCGATCAATGCGCTCGGCACCACATCGACCGCGACCGGATCGGGGGCCGATGTCAGCAGCGCCGATACTCTCGGAATCACTGCAACGTATTTCTTCACCGATCACATCGCCGTGGAAGGTGTGTTCGGCATTCCGCCGCAAATGGAGCTCTCGGGCACGGGCACGCTCGCGGGTCTCGGGCAGCTCGGCAAAGCGTACGAATGGAGCCCGACGCTGCTCGCGAAGTACTATTTCAACGACGCCAAAAGCAGGTTCCGTCCATACGTCGGTGCGGGTGGCGCCTATGTCTGGTACAGCGGCGTGACGCTCAGTTCAGCGATGTCGAGCGGCGCGTTCCTCTACTCGTCGACATACGGCTCTGCTCTCGAAGGCGCAACCACCGCAAAGCTCAGCAGCTCGTTCGCGCCCGTCGTGAACGCGGGTCTCGTCTACAACATCAACGAGCACTGGTCGCTGAACGCCTCGGTGTCGTATATGTGGCTCTCGACGCACGCGACGCTGACCACGAAGTCGAGCGTCGGCACAGTAACCAGCCGCTCGAAGATCAACGTTGATCCTCTGATCACTTACCTTTCTGTTGGTTATCGCTTCTGAGGTCGCCGTTTGACGCGGGATTCTGACAACCTGGACCGATCCACAGAACCCGCATACGCGGGTTTTTTTCGATCGAAGCCATCCGTGCGCCCGGCACGACGTGAACTCGTCGCCAGACGACGGCTCACCCGGGAGGGTCGTGCGGTCGCAATCATCTAAATGGACGCGGTAAGACGGTGTAATGGAGCAGCGAAGCCGATGAAACCGGCGCGCCGTAGAATCGCGGGACTGGTTTCGACTCATCATCCCACGATGACTGTTCATCTCTCGCTGTGCTCGCGCATCCACGCACGCCTGCAAAATTTCCTGCATCGCCGCACGCCTCGCGCATCGCGCCGTGGCGCTCGCGTGTTCGCGGCGGCGCTCGGCTTCGCAGCCTGCACTGCCGCGCCGCTCGTCCACGCGGAATGTCGCCCGACCGGCACGCCCGGCGCGCTGCGACTGCCGCTCGCGCCGGTACGCATCGCCGTGCCGAAGAACACCGCCGAGGGCACGCTGCTCGGCGCCACGCACGCGGCGCTGGTGCAGGACATTCCCTACGCTTGTTCGGGGCCGGTCAACACGCGCGAGCTGCGCGTGGATGCGCCGCGCGCGCTCGATGCATCGGGCGAGGGCTTCGGCGATCTCTACGCGACCAGCGTGCTTGGCATCGGCATGCGCATCGTCACGCGCGGAGGGAGCTTCGCCGGTATCGACGACGGTCCGCGCAACGCCCCGTATAGCGTCGAGCTGCCGCCGCACGCGAACCGCCTTACGGGCTTCGCAATCGACGTGCAGTTCATCAAGACCGGCGCGGGGGCTGGCGGCGTGCTCGCGCCGGGCAAGATCGCGAGCGTGGTCGTGGGCGGCACGACGCTCGTGGACGTGATAGTGCCCAATGGCGGCATCGCCTTCGATGCGACCCAATGCGCGCCTGTGAATGTCGGTGGCGAGATGTCGGCGGGCGTCGGCACGATGGGCGCGTTCACGCAGGAAGCCGCAGTGATCGGCAGAGGCTGCGGCGGCTCGGGCGTGAACGTCGTGTTCGGCATTGAACAGGGCTACGTTTATGGCGCGCACCGTTCGCTGACCGTGGACGCCCCAGGTGCCAGGTCGCGTGCCTCGGCTTCGGCACTGGCGGACTTCGGCACGGCGGGCAGCGCGCGCGTGGGCCTCTCGCGCACGCGCAATTCGGCATTCGCCGACAACGTGTCGAGCGATTACACGAGCACGGGCCCGGGCAGCGTGGGGGCGACGGGCAGCAGCGGCGCGGGCGGCTTCGGCGGCGCTCGGCACTGAGCGTGTATCGAGCATCCACCGAATCGTCTTCAAGGGCGTTTTCAGGGGTGTGTGCAGGTCAACATTGTCACTCCGACTTTCCTTCTCACGCGCCGCACCTGGCGGCAAAGTCAGGCGGCGGCCCGTCTGGCCTGCCTGCATCGCGCGGGCTGTCGGGTAGTGGCGGTGGCTTGCCGCTTCCCGGCCTCGCGCCCTCCGGAGGCGGGCCGGGCGGCGGTCCGCCACAGGGAGGCGGCGGGCGATGCTCTGACAGTCCTTCGGCGGAAGAATCGGGCTGGGCGCCTGGACTGGTTTGCGCCATAGCGATGACAGTGACGCAGCCCATCAATGCGAACACAACGAGTGACTTGCGATTCATAGATCGATTCTGTCGGCTACCGGCCGACGTGCGGTGCGCTGACGCGCCGGCTCGTTTTCACGCGCCATGGCACATGTGTCAGACAGACGGTTGAACGAGGGAGGGGAACCTGCGTGCGCGCCCATGTGATGGGCTCAACGAATCTAATGCGCGCCGCGTTGAGAATTCAATCTCCGTCGCACGCGTTTGTGCGCCAGGACACGAAGGCAGGTTGTAATGGCCAGGTGAGAATAGTTCGCCGGTTTCCCCGGGCACCGTTGTCGCCTTGATTTCTCCCCAACTCTCGACACGCGTGCGTCGATTCGCCTTTGCGTTGCCAGGCGGCGTAGACCGCAAGCAACGACGATACCGGTCCTTCGCGACCGCACTTCTTACTTAGTGCCGAACGGTCGGCTGGTCGATGGATCGGGCGCTTTCTCACTGACGAGCTTACGGCGGCAGGCAGTCCAAAGGCTTTCACGATCGGGGTTCTCGCGGTGGATGCGAATGCTCATTTCGACCTCGGGGTGCAGCCATCATTTCGGTCGGGAGCGACGTTGAAGGACCCTGATTCTTACTGTCGAAACCGTTTGTAACGTCACGGCTTCTTCCGGGTTGGTCCGCATGGATTTATCGTGCGAACGCGCCGGACGTCGCCGCGCGTTACTTTCGGGAAATCCTCGCGATGAAAAACACACTGATCACTATCGACGCCGTCACCACCGTCATGGTCGCAGTTGTTCAGGCTCGCGCCCACGAGCTGCTTCCGCCTCCGCCCGGCCATCCGCTAACAGCATCCATCGAATGCAAGCAGCGTCACGTTACGCACGAAGGTTGGGATCTGCAGCGCGAGCGTCCGGCAACATGAGTACACTCGCCACCTTAAAACGCGTGGCCTTGATGATCTTGTCTGGCCAGCAGTTCTTATTGACAGAGAAAGCGCCCCAAAACACCCACAAGGTATTGTGGTACTACGATTGGTGCACGATCGGCGATTCGATCATGGACCTGTCGCAACGCTTCGCGATTCGTTCGGACATTGCGATCGACCTTTGCATGCCGCACGGGCCGATAGAGCTGTTCGCCGCCGATAGCCGGTTCAGACGTGTGTTTCGATCGCTGTCGGACGCGGACGAACGATACGACCTCGCAATCGTCCAAAACATCACGACGAAAACGCTCGGGCAAAAAATCCGTCAGTTCCCTCGAACAAGATTCTGTTCGATCATGGGGCATCGGAGGAACGAAGATTTTTCGCGCATGCAGTTAAGCTACGACCGCCTCGCGCACGTTTTCGACATCGCAAATGACGCGGGGCCGATCGCGCCTTCGCTTGAAATCGCACACGACGGTGGCGCTCCAGCGGAAGGCTTCCAGATTCTTGTCGCAGTGGGCGGGAACGACAAGCGGCGCAGGATTCATGACTGGTCTGCGGTGCTGCAAGCCATCGACGCACGATGGCCGATGTCAAATGTCAAGCCGCGCTATGTGCTGCTCGGTAACGGAGAACATGCGCTCGAAGCTGTCAGGGAGGCCAAAGCGCATCTGCCCGAGCAACGCATCGTCGCCAAAACGGACTTGCCCGATCTTCGGGCTGCGGCCAGGGTCATACAGCGCTGTTCGTTCTTCATCGGTGCAGATGGCGGTCTGATGCACATCGCGGCGGCGCTCAGAAAGCCCGGTGTCGCCATTTTCAGCGAGATTCGCCCCGAATGGCGTCTTCATGCCCACTCCGGCATAAAGTCGATTTTCACCGAGGGCAGCATCGATGAGATTCCAGTCGAGAACATCGCTGGAGAAGTCGTGGACTATTGCGAAGCCCTGACAGGCTGTTGAAATGGCTCCCGCCGTCTTAATCGGAGAGGGGGCGGTAAACGTTGAGACAAGGGAACGGACAACACTGAGACCGAAACGATGCGCGGAGCGGACGGGTACACCGAGAGTCCCGCGAACTAAAGTCGCGCCATCTCGATTGGAGTAAGAGGCTGCA
>DATBXG010000693.1:0-7028 GCA_036514415.1 Paraburkholderia sp. | reverse complement strand
CCCGCGCAGGCGCCGGGCCGGATGCGCGACTGGCTCGACGAGGTACGCACGCCGCCGCAGCTGCGCGCGTACGCGTCGCTCGACGCGGTGGCCGCGCGGCTCGTCAAGACGAACCCTCGCTTGACCGCGCCTCGCGCACGTTTTCTCGCGGAGCACTGGTCGAAGCCTGACGGCGAGGGCGGTTACGCGCTGCTCGGCGATCCGGCGCACAAGATGCGCGGGCCGCTGCTGTACCAGCTCGACGAGGTGATGGCGATCTGGTCGAAGGTGGGCGCGAAAGTGTTGCACGTCGAAGCGGCGGGGTCCGAGACGCTCGCGCGGATCGCGGGAGCGGTGCCCATCGACGCATTCAAGAAGCGCTTCGAGGCGTTTCCCGACTGGCGCGAACGCATCGTCGACGGGGCGGGGCACATGGTGCACCACGACCAGCCCGAAGAGGTCGCGCGTCTGATCGAGGCGTTCTGCGCGTGAGCGCCAGGCCCAGGGGCTGCTCGTCCGGATGCCGGCCACGCCCCGGCGGCCGCCCGACGACTTCGCTGCCTTGCAGTAAAATAGGCGCTCATTCCTTTCCTGCGTGCAATGAACGCCGACCTCCACTGTCACTCCACTGTCTCTGACGGCCAACTGGCCCCGGCTGCTGTCGCGCAGCTGGCGAAAGCGGGTGGCGTGGCGCTGTGGGCGCTGACCGATCATGACGTGCTCGGCGGTCAGCGCGAAGCGCGCGAGACGGCCGAGGCGCTCGGCATGCGCTATGTGAGCGGCGTCGAGATTTCGGTCACCTGGGCGTCGCGAACGGTGCACATCGTCGGCTTGCATGTGGATCCGGAGTGCGCCGCGCTCGTCGAAGGACTTGCACGTACGCGCGACGGCCGCGCGGCGCGTGCCGAAGCGATGGGCGAGCGGCTCGGGGAGCTGGGCATTCCCGACGCGTACGCCGGCGCGCTCCAGTACGTCTCGAATCCCGATCTGATCTCGCGCACGCATTTCGCGCGCTTTCTGGTGGAAAGCGGCCGCGCGCAGAACACCCAGGACGCTTTTTCGCGCTGGCTCGGCGACGGCAAGCCAGGCTATATCGCGCACCGGTGGGCGAAGCTCGCCGACGCTGTATCGTGGATCAAGGCCGCGGGCGGCGAGGCGATCATCGCGCACCCGGGCCGCTATGCTTACACGCAGCTCGAATTCGACGCGCTCTTTGGCGAGTTCATCGATCTGGGCGGCAAGGGCATCGAGGTCGTGACCGGCAGCCATACGCCCGACCAGTACGCCGAATACGCGGCGGTGGCGCGGCGCTTTGGCTTCGAGGCGTCGCGCGGCTCGGACTTCCATGCGCCCGGGGCCGACTCGATCGCGCCGGGCACGCTGCCGCCGCTCCCTGCCGATCTCAAGCCTGTCTGGGAGCGATGGCTGTAGGCCGCGCACGGCGCGCGGCCCACACCCTCCGACCCCTTGCCGCCGGGCGGCGCACCGCAAGGCGTATCGACCCGGCCGAACCTGCTTTGCCGTCGCTTTGCCGTACATCGCAGTGTCCCGCCGCTGACTCTTGCTGTTTCGCGCACCGTCCCGCTGTTTTCCGTCCGTCACCCGTTAGCTGATTACTGCCATGTCCCAGTTCTTTCGGCTTCACCCAGAAAATCCGCAGCCGCGCCTCGTCAAGCAAGCGGTGGAGATCATCCGCGACGGCGGCGTGATCGCGTTGCCCACGGATTCGAGCTACGCGCTCGCCGCGCGCATCGACGACAAGCATGCGGCCGAGCGCCTGCGCCGCATCCGCGGCCTCGACGAAAAGGCGCTGCTCTCGCTGATGGTGCGTGATCTATCCGAACTCGCGAACTTCGCCATGGTGGACAACCGCCAGTACCGGCTCATCAAGTCGGTGACGCCGGGGCCGTATGTGTTCGTGCTGGTGGCGACGAAGGAAGTGCCGCGGCGCCTCTCCCATCCGTCCCGCAAGACGATCGGACTGCGTGTGCCAGGGCACCCGATCCCGCTCGCGATCCTCGAAGAGCTGGGCGAGCCGCTGCTCGCCTCCACGCTGATCCTGCCGCCCGACACCGAGCCTCTGAACGATCCCGAGGAGATTCGCGAGCGCCTCGAAAAGCAGCTCGATCTCGTGATAGACGGCGGGGCGTGTCCGTGCGAGCCGTCCACCGTGATCGATCTCACCGGCGAGGAACCGGTGCTCGTGCGGCCGGGGCGGGGCGCGCTGGAGCCGTTCGGCATCGAAGAAGAAGAGGCATGAGCGGCATGAACACGGCCAGAGCGCATTGACGCATTGATACAATAGCCCGCCATGGAAGCCAACCTGATTCAGACGATCGTCGTCTACGCCTTGCCGGTCATCTTCGCGATCACGCTGCACGAAGCCGCGCACGGCTACGTCGCGCGCATGCTCGGCGACGACACCGCCTACGTGCTCGGCCGCGTGTCGTTCAACCCGATGCGCCACATCGACCCGATCGGCACCATCGCCATGCCGCTCGTGCTGTATTTCCTGACGAATGGCGCGTTCGTGTTCGGCTACGCGAAGCCGGTGCCGATCGCCTTCAGCAATCTGCGCAATCCGCGCTGGGGCACGCTGTGGGTTGCGGCGGCCGGGCCGCTGTGCAACTTCGTGCAAGCCATCGTGTGGGGCGTGTTCGGCGTGGCGCTGGCCGTGCTCGGCGTGGACGAGCCGTTCTTCACGCGCATGGCCGCCGCTGGCGTGGGCGTGAATCTCGTGCTCGGCGTGCTGAACCTCTTTCCGCTGCCGCCGCTCGACGGCGGCCGGGTGCTCGGGGCGCTCCTGCCCACGCGCGCGAGCATTGCGCTCGCACGTATCGAGCCCTATGGTTTCATCATCGTGATGGGGTTGCTCGTGAGTGGCATCTTCACGCGATTCTGGCTGCGCCCGCTCGTGAGTCTAGGTTACGACGCGGTTACGGCCATTCTTACCCCTCTTGTGTCGCTCTTTTCATAACATCATGTTCCCAGACCGTATCTTCTCCGGCATGCGGCCCACCGGGTCGCTGCACCTCGGCCACTATCACGGCGTGCTGAAAAACTGGGTGCGCCTGCAGTCCGAGTACCCGTGCTTCTTCTGCGTGGTCGACTGGCATGCGCTCACCACGCACTACGAAACGCCCGAGGTCATCGAGCAGAACGTCTGGGATGTGCTGATCGACTGGCTCGCGTCGGGCATCGACCCGAACCAGGCCACGCTCTTCATCCAGAGCCGCGTGCCCGAGCACGCCGAGCTGTCGCTCCTGCTCGGCATGAGCACGCCGCTTTCCTGGCTCGAGCGCGTGCCGACCTACAAGGAACAGATCGAGAAGCTGCGCGACAAGGACCTGGGTACCTATGGCTTCCTCGGCTATCCGGTGCTGATGGCCGCCGACATCCTGCTGTACCGCGCGTCGCTCGTGCCGGTGGGCGAGGACCAGGTGCCGCACGTCGAGATGGCGCGTGAAATGGCGCGCCGCTTCAACTACATGTACGGCCGCGAGCCGGGCTTCGAAGAGAAGGCCAACGATGCAGCGAAGAAGCTGGGCGGCAAGCGCTCGAAGCTCTATCACGAGCTGCGCAACGCCTACCAGCAGGAGGGCAATGAAGAAGCGCTCGAACAGGCGCGTGCGATGCTTTCCGAGTCGCAAAGCCTCTCGATGAACGATCGCGAGCGCCTTTTCGGCTACCTCGAAGGCTCGCGCAAGATCATCCTGCCGGAGCCGCAGGTGCTGCTGACCGAGGCCTCGCGCATGCCGGGCCTCGATGGCCAGAAGATGTCGAAGTCGTACGGCAACACCATCGGCCTGCGCGAAGACGCCGAGTCGATCACGAAGAAGGTCCGCACCATGCCGACCGACCCGGCGCGCGTGCGTCGCACCGATCCGGGCGATCCGGACAAGTGCCCGGTGTGGCAACTTCACCAGGTCTACACGGATGAGCAGACGCACGACTGGGTGCAGAAGGGCTGCCGTTCGGCTGGCATCGGTTGTCTGGAGTGCAAGCAGCCGGTGATCGAGGGCATTCTGCGCGAGCAGCAGCCCATGCTCGAACGCGCGCAGAAGTACATGGACGATCCGTCGCTGCTGCGTGCGATCGTCGCGGACGGCTGCGACAAGGCGCGCAAGTTCGCCAACGAAACGATGCGCGACGTGCGCGAGGCCATGGGCCTCTCGTATAGCTGAAGCGATGGCTAGCGCGCCCGCGCCGCATCCCGCGCTCGCCGAGCCCTCGAGCTGGGTCCGCTGCTGGACACATCTGATCGCGACCGGCGGCACCGTGCTCGACGTCGCTGCGGGCTCGGGCCGGCACACTCGCTGGCTCGCGGGCCAAGGCCATCCGGTCACGGCGCTCGATCGCGACGCCGCGGCGCTCGCCACACTGCATGACGTGGCAGGCGTCGCGACATTGGCATGCGATCTCGAAGCCGCACCCTGGCCGCTCGCCGCCGACGCACGCTTCGCCGCCGTAGTCGTCACGAACTACCTGCACCGGCCGCTCATGCCGCGTCTCATCGACGCCCTGGCGCCGGGCGGCGTCCTCATCTACGAAACCTTCGCGCAAGGCAACGAGACCGTCGGGAAGCCATCGAACCCTGCTTTCCTGCTCGCTCCCGGCGAGTTGCTCGCCGTCTGCACGCCGGCCCTGCGGGTCATCGCCTATCAGGACGGGTTTGTTTCGCAACCGCGCGAAGCGTATGTTCAACGCATCTGCGCCGTACGGGAAAAATCGACCTCAGCGTCCCTCGAAAGAGCCGGTAATGTCCCTGAGAACCAGGTACTACCCGTACCGCGTTACGATCTGACCGGCTAATCCGCTACAATCGCGGTTTAACCGACTCATTTTCTGGCGCTTCATGGCTAACGGCACTCAGGACGGCATTACGCTGCAAGGCAGCATTCCCGCGATCGTCACCCCCATGCACGAGGACGGCAGTCTCGACCTGCCGGCATTCCGCAAACTGATCGACTGGCACGTAGAAGAGGGGACGGATGCCCTCGTCGTCGTCGGTACGAGCGGGGAGTCCGCCACGCTGAACGTCGAAGAGCACATCCTGATGATCGGGACGGCGGTCGAGCACGCTGCGGGCCGCATGCCGATCATCGCGGGCGCCGGCGGCAATTCGACCGCAGAGGCGATCGAGCTCACGAAGCATGCAAAGGAAGTCGGCGCGCAGGCGTCGCTTCAGGTCGTGCCCTATTACAACAAGCCAACCCAGGAAGGCATGTACCGCCATTTCGCGAAGATCGCGGAATCGGTCGACCTGCCGGTCATTCTGTACAACGTGCCCGGCCGTACGGTCGCGGACATGGCGAACGAGACCATCCTGCGTCTGGCCGAAGTGCCGGGCATCGTGGCGGTGAAGGAGGCGACGGGCAATATCGACCGCGCCGCGCACCTCATCAAGCACGCCCCGGACGGCTTCAGGATTTTCAGCGGCGACGATCCGACTGCGATCGCGCTGATGCTGCTGGGCGGCCACGGCAATATTTCGGTGACCGCGAACGTCGCGCCGCGCCAGATGAGCGACCTGTGCAAGGCCGCGCTCGCAGGCGACGCGAAGACTGCTCGCGCAATCCATATGAAGCTGCTGTCGCTGCACAAGAACCTGTTCATCGAATCGAATCCGATTCCGGTGAAGTGGGCGCTGCAGGAACTCGGCCGCATCGAAGGCGGCATTCGTCTGCCGCTCACGCCGCTCGACGCGCGCTACCACGACGTGGTGCGTGCCGCGCTGCGCGAGGCCGGTCTGGCTGGCTGATCCGTTCAGCCCAGTCGCCGTTTTTTCAACCGACGCCGCCACGGCCCAACCGCCCAACCACTGACAGATCACCAGTCGACCATCTGGCAGAGCAAGGCTCAGCGTTCCCGTATCACGAAGGCCCACATGAAACGTTCCGCTTTTTCCCTCCACGCAACGCGCATGGCGGTGCTGGCGCTTGCACTTGGCTCGCTCGCAGGTTGCGAATCGCTGAACGACATGTTCGCGTCGGATCGCGTCAACTACAAGGACACGCCGACCGCACCGCCGCTGAACGTGCCGCAGGATCTCTCGTCGGCGCCGGGCGACCAGAAGTATGTCGCGCCGCCGCCCACGGTCACGCTCGGCGGCGCAGCGCAGCGCACGGTCACGCCGGCGGGCAACGCCACGCTGGGTGTGCCCAGCTCACAGGACCCGTTAGGCATGCACGTCGAGCGTGACGGCGACCGCCGCTGGCTCGTGGTGGACGGCCGCACGCCTGATGACGTCTGGCCGCAGCTGCAGGAATTCTGGACCGAGAACGGCTTCACGCTGACGACCGACTCGCCGACCGCGGGCATCATGACGACCGACTGGGCCGAGAACCGCGCCAATATTCCGGACGACTGGTTCCGTCGTACGATCGGCCGCGTGATCGATTTCGCGTACTCGTCGGGCACGCGCGACCGCTTCCGCGTGCTGGTTTCGCGTGGCGCGAACGGTCAGACCGATATTTCCGTCACGCATAACGCGATGGAAGAAGTGCTGACCGGGCAGGAGAAGACGGGGTCGAAGTGGGTGGAGCGCCCGCGCGATCCGGCACTCGAAGCCGCGTTCCTCTCGAAGATCATGCAGAAGTTCGGCCTGACTGACGCGCAGTCCAAGCAACTGCTGACCGACGCGCGTCCTGCGACGGCGCCTGTGAAGGTCGCCGCGGGTCCCGACGGCACGACGCTCGATCTGCCCGAGTCATTCGACACCGCGTGGCTGCGCGTGGGTCTCGCACTCGATCGCACGAATTTCACGGTCGACAACCGCGACCGCGAGAAGGGCCTCTATTACGTGCGTTACGCCGATTCGATGCAGGAACTCAAGGGCGACGGGCTGCTCGGCAAGCTCTTCTACAATCCCAAGAAGGCCGCGAAGGATCAGGGTCCGGAATTCCTCGTCGCGGTGCGCGCGACGGGCAATTCGACCCAGGTTGCCGTGGTCGACCAGAACGGCCGCATCGACACGTCATCGGACGCCCAACGGATCGTCTCCGCGCTGCACGCGCAGCTGAACTGACGTGCGCTGATATGCGATTCGC
>DATBXG010000692.1:0-2295 GCA_036514415.1 Paraburkholderia sp. | reverse complement strand
CTGCACGGACTGGCCACGTGCGGCGGCGGGGGTGTCTCTGCCGGCTCGCCATGATGTGCCGGCCTGGCTCGCGCGCCTGCGCGGCGAGGCGGCTGGCGAGCAATATATCAGGCTGCTACTGCACTGTCGCGCGGCACGTTCGCGCGGGCGGCCAGGCGAGCGGACGACGGATGCGCGTGCGCGACGACCAGGAAACGGCCGGGAAACGAGCGGGAAACAAGCGGGAAACAAGCGGGAAACTACGCGCCCCGCTGCATCTCGAAGAGCGCGTCGCGCAGGTGCACGAGTGGCGCCATGGTGTCGGCGCTCGCCCAGTCTTCGAGGTCGTCGAGCGCGCGGTTGCAGCCGTCGAGCACCACGTCGAGATCGACGGGGATGCCATTGGCGAGCGCAAAGCGAATCGTCGCTTCGAAGCGTTCGCATTCGTCCTCGCCGTACGAGATGTCGAGCGTGTCGGCAATGGTCTGCGCGATGTCGCTGCGTTTGCGCTCGCTCTCGTCGACCATGTCGATGATGCCGCGCGCGACGTCGGGCGCATGGTAGAGCGCGATGTCGAGCCACACTGCGGCGTCGAAGCCGCTTTCGTGGCTTTGCTCCTCGAAGTATTCGATGGCTTCCTGCTCGTGGGTCTCGCCGGCGTCGACGGCCAGGCAAAGCTGCTCGAAATATTCTTCCTGTTCGCTACGGATCGAATCGGACATCGGTCATTCTCTAAAGACGGTGGGCGCGGCGGCCGCGTGTGCTGCCGCCGCGTGTCATGCGGTCGGCATTATAGGCCGTGCGCGGACCGCTTCAGTCTAGGCGGCGTCGACGGCCCAGGCGTCATACCATTCGCGCGGCCGCGCGATCTGGTCCTGCGACGCGACGATCTCCAGTTCGTAGCGGCCCGCATCGTAAGTCGCCTTCACGACGGCGTTCACGGCCGCGAGCGTGTGTTCGAACGCGCGGCGCAGCGAGTCGCCGAGCATCAGCCGCGCGACGAACACCGCGCTCGTCACGTCGCCCACACCCACGGGCTGGCGCGCGAACGGGTAGAGCGGCCGCTGGCCGAGCCACGCTTCGTGCGCGGTCACGACGAGCATGTTGAAGTGGTCGGCGGGACTGTTGCGATCGAGCAGATGCTTCACCAGGATCAGCTTCGGACCGCGGCGCAGCACTTCGCGGCACGCGAGCACGGCTTCTTCCGCCGTCTCGATCTCGCGGCCCACGAGCCGTTGCAGCTCGCTGTGATTGGGCATCATCGCGTCGGCGACCTCGGGCATGTTGCGCACGAGGAACTCCTGGATGCCGGGCTCGACGCGGCAGCCCTTCTCGGTGTCGAGCGTGCCCATGACCGGGTCGCAGAAGTAGCGCGCCTGGGGATTGGCGGCCTTCACGGCGCGCACCACGTCGATCACGGACTGGGCCTGCTCGGGCGTGCCCAGATAGCCCGAGAGCACGGCGTCGCAACGCGGCAGCACGCCGATCGCGCCGATGCCTTCGACGAGATCCATGACCTCGTCCGAGCCGATGGCGGTGCCGGTCCAGTGGCCGTACTGCGTGTGATTGGAGAACTGCACGGTGTTGAGCGGCCAGACGTTCACGCCGAGGCGGCGCATGGGAAACACCGCGGCGCTATTGCCCGCGTGACCGAACACGACGTGGGACTGGATGCTCAAAACGTTTTTCATGGCCGGTCCAGATTGCGTTATGGCTTGCGGCGCGCTTCGTACGGCGCGCCTTTGCGCAGGTGCAGCAACGATAACCGAATTCGCCGCACCCAGTCGATGGATGCGTGCTGCCGGCGTTGCGTGTGCGCCTGGTTGTTACGCGGCGGGATTCGGTCCGGCCAGCTCGCGATAGAGCGTCATGTAGCGTTGCGCCGATGCGCCCCAGCCGAAGTCCTGCTGCATCGCACGCGTGCGTGTCTCGCGCCAGTCGCGGCTGCGCGCATAGAGCGCGAAGGCGCGGCGAATCGCGGCCGTGAGCGCTTCGGGTTCGAAGCGCTCGAACACGAAGCCAGTGGCGAGGCCATCGGCGAGATTCTCCAGCGAGGCGTCGACGACCGTATCGGCGAGCCCCCCCACGCGATGCACGAGCGGCAGCGCGCCATACGCGAGCGCATAGAGCTGCGTGAGGCCGCACGGCTCGAAGCGCGACGGCACCATCATGACGTCGGCGCCCGCGACGATCTCGTGCGCGAGCGTCTCGTCGAAACCGAGCTCCACGGCCACCGACTCGGGATGCTGGTGCGCGGCGCGCGTGTAACCCTGTTCGAGGCTCGCGTCGCCGGTGCCGAGCACGACGAGCTGGCCG
>DATBXG010000691.1:0-9495 GCA_036514415.1 Paraburkholderia sp. | reverse complement strand
ATGCTCGCGTTCGTCGCGCTGCCCTTCATGCTGCAGGAAACCTTTAGCTTCTCGCAGGTCGACACAGGTCTGCTGATGACGCCCTGGCCGCTCGTCATCATCGGCGCCGCGCCGCTCTCGGGCTCGCTCTCCGACCGCTATCCGGCAGGCATGCTCGGCGGCATCGGGCTCGCGCTCTTCGCGCTCGGCCTGCTCTCGCTCGCCACGCTCGGCGCGCACCCCACGGTGCTCGACATCTGCTGGCGCATGGCCTTGTGCGGTGCGGGCTTCGGCGTATTCCAGTCGCCCAACAACCGGCAGATCCTCTCCTCCGCGCCGCGCGAGCGCAGCGGAGGCGCGAGCGGCATGCTCGGCACGGCGCGCCTTACCGGGCAAACGCTCGGCGCGGCGCTCGTCGCGCTCATCTTCGGCGTTGCGCCGCAACATGGACCGACCGTGGCGCTCTATGTCGCGACCGCCTTCGCCGCCGTCGCGGCCGGGGTGAGCCTGCTTCGGCTGATGCCGGGCACCGCGGCGCAAACGCCGCGCTGAAACCGCCCTCGAGCAGGCGCGCTCGCCCTTACCTGCGCGTCTGCAGGCACTAACCTGGATTCAGGGTGCGCCGCATTCGCGGCCTGCCCATTGCACCACGAGAGGGTGCATCGCGAGACGCGTAGCGACGGCGTGCTGCTCTCGGTCCACGTTTGCTACGAGAACCAGGACCTCGCCGCGCAGTTGCTGCGCGAGGCGGGCGCCGCCGATATCGAGCGTGCCTCGGGCCAATGGCACGACGGCCAGCGGGCCGACTTCGACCCGACCCGCGCGCCGATGCCGTTTGCCGACCCGCGCAGCCAGCAGGCGTGAGCGCGCGCTGCGCTCGAGGCGGACGCAAAGAAACGCGGCGGCCCGAAGGCCGCCGCGCGGATGGATCTGCGTCGAACGAACGCTATGTGGCCGATGGTGCGTCACCCCGCAGCGTTCGCCTCACTGTGCGCGCGCTGCGCGCGGCGCCTGTTCGGGCGCGGGCGCGGGTGTAGGCGACTGAGCGGACGCGGTGCCCGCCGGCGCGGCATTGCGCGCCTTCGCCGTGACCGAAGCCGCGGTTGCGACGCTGCGCAGGTCGGCGAGGAACGTGTCGCGCCACACCGAGAGATTGTTCTCACGCAGCGATGCCATCATGTCGTTGTAGCGCGAGACGCGCTCGGCGGGCGGCATGGAAAGCGCGCGCTCCAGCGCCTCGGCTGTCTGGTTCAGGTCGTAGGGATTCACGACCAGCGCGCCGGGCAACTGCTCGGCTGCGCCCGCGAACTGCGAGAGCACCAGCACGCCTGGATCCTCGGGATTCTGCGAAGCCACGTACTCCTTCGCCACGAGGTTCATGCCGTCGCGCAGCGGCGCCACATAGCCCACCTGGGCCTCGCGGAATAGCGCCATCAGCAGGTTGCGCTCGTACTTGCGGTTCAGGTACTGGATCGGTGTCCAGTCGAGCTGCGCGAAACGGCCGTTGATGCGGCCCGCCTCGCCTTCGAGATTGCGGCGGATCGTCTGGTAGGTCTGCACATCGGAGCGCGTCGGCGGCGCGATCTGCAGCAGCGAGACACGGCCATGCCAGCCGGGCCCGTTCTGCAGCATGCGCTCGAACGCCTGGAAGCGCTCGGCAAGCCCCTTCGAGTAATCGAGCCGATCGACGCTCATGATCAGCTTGCGCCCGCGCATCGCCTCGCGCAGGCTGCGCACGGCCTTGCGGTCGGAGAACTGCGACGATGCCCTGGCAATGGCGTCCGGATAGATGCCGATCGGGTAGGCGCCCACCTTCAGGAAACGGTCCCACGCGTGGACCATGCCGTCCTCGCTCGCCGTGCCGTGGCCGCCGCGCTCGATATAGTCGAGGAAGGCCTGGCGGTCGGCGTCGGTCTGGAAGCCGACCACGTCGTAGTGGCACATGAACTTCATGAGCTCTTCGTGCGGCGGCACCGAGCGCAAGACTTCGGGCACCGGCAGCGGAATGTGCAGGAAGAAGCCGATCGGGTTCTTCACCCCGAGGTCGCGCAGGCAACGGGCGAACGGAATCAGGTGATAGTCGTGCACCCAGATGATGTCGTCGGGCTCGATGAGCGGCTGTAGCTGACGCGCGAGCGAGACGTTCACGCGCAGGTAGCCGCCGTACTCCTGGCGCTCGTAGCGCGCGAGGTCGTTGCGATAGTGGAACGTCGGCCAGAGCGTCGTATTCGAGAAGCCCTTGTAGTACTGGTCATAGTCACGCCGGGTAAGACCTACCGTCGCGTAGGTGACGCTGCCCTGCTGCTCGATGACCGGCGCGGACGGTTCCGCGACGGTTTCGCCGCTCCACCCGAACCAGACACCGCCGGTTTCCTTGAGCGCGTCCAGTACGCCGACTGCGAGCCCTCCCGCTGCGGGGCGCCCCTCCTGGGTCGGCGCAACGCGATTCGATACCACGATCAGTCTGCCCATTGCGGCTCTACCTCCTGTTTCGTTGGGTCCGAAGACGATGTCTCGAATGAGCACGCAAGACGCGTGCCGGTTCGACAGGGTCTGGAGCAAAAACTTTTTCTCACAAACGACAGGGCGAGCGAATTCCGCGCGCCTGGTGCGCATTTGCGTAATAGCCCGGTGATCTGTCAGGCCAGGAAACCGGCCTGCCAGCAGCGCGTGGCGAGTTGCGGTTCCAGGCGGATCAGGCGTCCTGTTCCGAACCGAGATCGCGCTGGTACTCGATGCCCTCAGCCCGCGCACCGCCTTGGTTGTGCTCGCCGTCGGGCGGCACGCCGGGCGCGGCGCGGTTCTGGCCCGCGGGGTCCGGTGCGAGCGACGACGGAGGGCTGCTCGTCTCTTGCGAGTCGCGCGGGCCACGCTTGCCCGTGTAGCGGGCGGAGCGGCGCAAGGCAGGATGTCTCATGTCGATGCCTCCAGCGGAAGGCGGCCACGCGGCCGTGGCGTTTTTTTATAGTCTAGGGTTCGCCGCGTGAATTCGCCGGTAAAAATGGCGAAGCTTTTGTAACTAGTACATAAAAGCCATCAGCTTTGCTGCACGGTCCCCATATGCCTCGCTAACGCACGCGTTGCGCGCGCGCCGACGCTCCAGGCGACACAACGGGCCGAAAGGATCAGACGGACAAACCGGACCCGGCGGGACGCGAAACGGTGAAATCGGGAGGAGGCCGAAGGGTCGAATCAGACGTCGTGTGCGGCGCTTCATCCGGCTGCGGCGGCGGATCGCCGATGGGCGGCACATCGGGCTCGCCGGGCTCATCCGGAGGCGGTTCGTCGGGCTGCGGGGTATGCGCGAGCCAAGGCTTCACGCGGACGGCATGACTGGATTGGCAGCTCGGCATCTTTCGCTCCTCATGATGGACGCGAAACTCACACTGCAAGGGTCGTACCGCGCGTGCGAGCGCACACGCGTTTGCTGCTCAAGCGCCGGCTACACGCGCAGGCGCGTCTGCCTTGCCAGCGCTCTCGTTGCCATACTCCACAAGCCGGTTATAGAGCGTTTTCAGGCTGATGCCGAGAATTTCGGCCGCGCGCGTCTTCACGCCGCCGCACTGCTCGAGCGTCGCGAGAATGAGCTGGCGATCGGCGTCGGCGAGCGAGGTCCCGAACGGGATCGTCACCGCGGTGCCCGCAACCGGCTTCGAGAGCGAGATCTGCAGCGGCACCGTGGCCGTGAAATCGCCTTCGTTGCCCGACATGATGTGCGCGCGCTGCACGTAGTTCTTCAGTTCGCGCACGTTGCCGGGCCACGGGTAGGCCGCCAGCATCTCGCGCACGGCAGCGGGAAACTGCTTCTTCGTGCCGTGGCGTTCGTTGAGTTCGTCGAGGAACGCCTGGGCGAGCAGCTCCACGTCCTTGCCGCGCTCGCGCAGCGGCGGCAGGCTGATCGGAAACACGTTCAGGCGGTGATAAAGGTCGAGACGCAGCTTGCCTTCGGCCACGGCCTCCTCGGGATCGCGATTGGTCGCCGCGATGAGGCGCACGTCGGTCTCGATTTCCTTCGTCGTGCCCACGCGCATGAACATGCCGGTTTCGAGCACGCGCAGCAGCTTCACCTGCAGCTCGATCGGCATTTCGGTGATTTCGTCGAGGAACAGCGTGCCGCCGTTCGCGCGCTCGAAATAGCCCTTGTGCTGCCGGTCGGCGCCCGTGAACGAGCCGCGTTCGTGGCCGAACATCTCGGACTCGATCAGGTTCGGCGAGATCGCCCCGCAGTTCACCGCGAGGAATTCGTGCTTGCGGCGCAGGCTCAACTGATGGATGGTCTGCGCGGCCACTTCCTTGCCGGTGCCCGACTCGCCCACGAGCATGACCGAGGCAGGCGTAGGCGCGACACGGCCGATCTGGTCGTAGACCTCCTGCATGGTCGGCGAATTGCCGAGCATCAGGCCGAACCGCCCCATGCGGCGCAACTCGCCGCGCAGCGTGCCGATTTCGGCCTTGAGGTCGCCCGCGCGCGGCAGGCGGTTCAGAATCGCCTTCACGCGCTGGAGGTTGATCGGCTTGACGAGGTAATCGATCGCGCCGGACTTGAGTGCATCGACCGCAGTCTCGACGCTCGCGTGCCCCGTGATGACGACGAGCTCCACGCCCGAGCGCGGGTCGAGATCCTCGAAGAGGTCGGTGCCACTGCCGTCGGGCAGCTTCAGGTCGGTGAAGACCACGTCCGGCATCTGCCGCACGAGCTGGATGCGCGCCTCGCGCAGATCGCCTGCCTGCGCGGTGGTGAGCCCGTCTTCGCTCACCACGGCCGCCAGCGCCTCGCGGGTTTGCGCATCGTCATCGACAATCAAAACATGTGGCATCGCGTCTCGTCAGCCTTGGTAGGTGAAGGGTTCCAAAGCGCGAGCGCCGCGCCTTTCGCAAGCGCACCGGACAGGGTTGCCCGGCGCCGCGGAAGTCGCGGCGCAGGAAATTGCGCTGCACTGGAATACGAAACGGTCGGGCGCACGCCCAAGACGGCAAAAACGCAAATACGCGCGGTTTTGCTACATATGAGCAACAATACCGCTAGCCGCGGGCAACCCGAACCTCGATTGTTGTTGATATAACCATTATAGACATATTCGAGATGAGCGGGCACGGCTCTCGCGTGGCGCCGCCCACGCTCGCCTAACTATGCGGAAACGGCCACGGCAACCCGGCCGCGCCGTTCGCACTGCCGCTCACACCGCTCCCCTTCATGCCGTGTCTCGGGGCGTCGTCGCGCTCGCGCACCGAGGCGCCCCCAGCCATGGACATTTCGGGGTCCAGGCCGTTGCCCGTGGTATCGGCAAGCGAGCCGCCCTCGCCTTCCCAGCGGCTCAGGTCGCGATAAAAGGATTGCCGTTGCATGCGGTGACGCTGCGAGAAGCGCCACGCCAACATGCCCGCCATGGCGCCAAGCGCGCCGACGGTCACCAGGGTTCCTACCAAACCGCTACGGTTCTTCGACATATCGCTCCCTCCCGGATTCGCCTCGTCAAAGACGGAAGACGCGTGTTGACCAGAATCGCGTCGCCCGAGGCGTGGCCGATGCGCCGCCCCTATCCACGAAGACGGCGCGAGCCCCTTCAAGTTCCGCAGCAGGATGTGTGCCACGCTCGCTCGCAGGCGCGCCGCGAGGTATGCATGCCCGGACAAAACAGCGGAAAAATCGGCGCGGAAACGGCGCAAAGCCGGCCGGAAGTCCGCCGCGCGACGCGCCTTCGGCCTTCGCGCCCGTGAGCAGGTTCATTGCCCAGTCCTACGCGGCAGTGGTTAAATGCTTACGAGATGCAAACCCGCGGCCGTCGGAGCGGCAAGTTCCGCACCTGTCCTGGACGGCCAGCCCCGGATCGCAGGACAGTTCGCCAATTCGCGCCGATACGCGCGCCAATGCCCAGATGCGCGAGGAAGCGAACGCCCGCACTACCTTTGCAGGACGAACTTCCCTATGGCGTCAATCGAGCCGGGCTCGCCCGCCGCCAAACGAACCAGCGGAACCAGCGGAAACAGCGGAAATACCGCGCGGGACGCCAATGCGCGCGTCGCAGGATTGCAGTCGTACGGCCTGCTGTACGGCTCGTCCGCGGTCATGCTGGAGCTTTATGCGCAGATCGAACGCGTGGCCGCGACCGAGGCCACGGCGCTCATCGTCGGTGAATCGGGCACGGGCAAGGAGCTCATCGCCCGCACGATCCACGCGCAAAGCGAGCGCCACGACGGCCCGTTCATCGCGGTGAACTGCGGCGCGATTCCCGACGAGCTGATCGAAGCCGAGCTCTTCGGCCACGAGAAGGGCAGCTTCACGGGCGCCGTGCAGGCGCGCGACGGACACTTCGAGCATGCGCGCGGCGGCACGCTGTTCCTCGACGAAATCACCGAGATGTCGCTGCTGCATCAGGTGAAGCTGCTGCGCGCGCTCGAAACCGGCGAGTACTTTCCGGTGGGTGGCAACGAAGCGATTCGCGGCGACGTGCGCATCATCGCCGCGACCAACCGCGACCCCGTGACGGCCGTGAAGGAAAACTGCCTGCGCGAGGACCTGATGTACCGGCTCGCCGTGTTTCCGCTGCGCGCGCCGCCGCTGCGCGAGCGCGAGCGCGACCGCGAACTGCTCGCCCAGTACTTTCTCACCGAGCTCAACGACCAGGAAGGCACGCAAAAGACCTTCAGCAAGCGCGCGCTCGAAACCGTGCGCAACTGGTCATGGCCCGGCAATGTGCGCGAGCTGAAGAACGCCGTGTACCGCGCGTTCATCCTCGCGGAAAAGGTCGTGGAGATCGCGCATCCGCAACTCGTGCCGCGCGTGAAGAAGCCCGTCACCCAGGGCGACGCCATGAGCGTCTGGATCGGCACGCCGCTCGCCGATGCGCAAAAGCAGATCATTCTCGGCACGCTCAAGTATTGCGGCGGCGACAAGCGGCTCGCGGCGCGCACGCTGGGCGTGAGCCTCAAGACGCTCTATAACCGGCTCGGCAGCTACGGCGCCGACGAAGGCGACACCGAAGCGCCCGGCGACCCGGACGCGAACGAAGCCTGACTCCCCTTCTGCGCATTTGCGCGCACGCCTTTCGCGGCGCGTTCGGTGCGCGGCGAGGTAAGCGCTAAGTGACAGGCCGATCAAAGAGCGGCCTGTCGCGCACTCCCTTTTGCAATTTCTTGCACTTTCCCTATCCCCGTTCATAGTCCCTTGCTGCACAATCCGCAGCACTTAAGTAGGCAAATACGGAACGCAAGCCGTGCTGGACGTCAGCGTCAAGCGGCGTCATCCGGCGAGCGGCAGGGAAAGATCATGCAAGAACGAAGTGCCCGGGCGCGGGCTGCGCCATCGGCGTGCCTGGCGGTGGTTGAAGCGGTGGTTGAAACGATTGCCGGCGCGCCGCCTCTAACGCGCCCCCCTGCTTTCCCGCGCTGCCTAAGCGCCATGTCGCTCACGGTGCTCGCCGCCGCGGCGAGTCTCGCGTGCTCGGCATGCAGCTCGCTCTACTCCGAAGGCGCGCAAACGGGCGCTGGCATCGCCGGCGCGGCGGTCGCCTCCAGGGTGACGAGCAACGCCGCCGTGGCGACCGGTATCGGCCTGGGCGCCGTGGCCGCCGCGAAGGCTGGCGTGCAGTACTCCGAGCGCGTCGTGCATCGCAACACCCAGGACAGCATCGCGAAGGCAGCGGGCCCGCTCGACGTAGGCGCGGTCGCGCCATGGTCGATCACGCACTCGTTCCCGATCGAGGACGACGAGCATGGCCGCGTCACGGTGAGCCGCGCGATCAGCAGTGGCGCGCTCAACTGCAAGGAGATCGTGTTCTCCGTCGATCACGCGGCTACGAAAGACACGCCAGCTTCGAGCGCGTTCTTCGTCGCCTCCGTGTGCCGCGACGGCGACAACTGGAAGTGGGCGTCCGCCGAACCCGCCACCGACCGCTGGGGCGCGCTGCAATGAGCGGCAGAGACGCGCGCGCGAACCGCGCACGGCGCGCCGCAAGAGACGCTTCGATGCGGCGCACCGTGAAGTTCGTCGCGCTGGCCGCACTCTGCGCGGGTGTCGCGCTGGCCGCGAGCGGCTGCTCGTCGATCGGCGCAGTGAGCGGCGCAGCGGCAGCGGCGGCTTCCGGCATCGTCACGGCGAATCCCGCCGTGGGCATCGGCGTGGGCATTGCCGTGCAAGCAGCCACCGACGAAGCCGTCGGCCGCTTCATGAAGGGCATGCACGCGGACCAGCAGCAGCTGATCGCCGGTACGGTCGGCCGCCTACCCGTGGGCGGCATGGACATCTGGCGCATCAAGCATCAGTTGCCCGTGGAGAACGGTCACGGCCAGGTGCGCGTGACGCGCGCGTTCGCGAACGCGCTCACGCTCTGCAAGGAGTTCGCGTTCTCGGTGCAGGACGGCGACACGGGCAACGCGCCCGAGCAGTGGTACACGGCCACTGCCTGCCAGGATCAGTCGGGCTGGAAGTGGGCCACGGCCGAACCTGCGGTGGAGCGCTGGGGCACGCTGCAGTAGCCGTCGACGGCAAACAAAAAACGGTCGCCCCAGCGACCGTTTTTGCATGCTTCACGCGCAGCCAGGCTGCGCAACGCTCAGGACTCCACGTCTTCGAGACTGAAGATTTCCGACTGATCGTTGTACGAGAAGATCTCGCCATAACGGCCCCAGTCGATCACGGTGTCGAGCGTTTCTTCCGCGGCGCCATCGGAGAGGAAGTCCTCCAGTTCCTGCTCGAAGCGCACGCGCGGCGCGCGATGGCCCGGGCGCTCGTTGAGCACCTTCTTGATCCGCGCCGCGAGCGGCACGTGGCGCAACAGATGCTCGGCGAACATCATCTTGCGCTCCTGCGTGCCGAACTCCGCGAACACGCGCGCGGGCGGCGTGAGCAGCACGTCGCCTTCGCGCACGTCGGCGAAACCGAGGTTCTGCAGCACTTCGGCGATCGGGAACAGGTCGTCGACCTCCAGATGCAGCGAGCGCGCGATTTCCGGCATGTCGGCGCGGCCGTGATAGGGCGCCATCGCCAGCGTCTCGATCAGACCGGCCATCAGGTTGGTCGACACGCGCGGCAGCCAGCTGCCGAGCTCGAGCCCCTTCTTCTGGGTCTCGTCGGTCTGGCGCGCGGTCATCTTCGCGTAGATGTCGTCCACGAGCTTGCGGAACACAGGGTCGAGACGGTTGCGCGGATGCTTGAACGGCACCTTGATCTCGGCGACCACACGCCCCGGATTCGACGACAAAACGAGAATGCGGTCGCACATGAACACCGCTTCCTCGATGTTGTGCGTGACGATCAGCACCGACTTGATCGGCAGGCGGCCTTGCGTCCAGAGGTCCAGCAAATCGGTACGCAGCGTTTCGGCGGTCAGCACGTCGAGCGCCGAGAACGGCTCGTCCATGAGCATCAGCATCGGGTCGACCACGAGCGCGCGCGCGAAACCCACGCGCTGGCGCATGCCGCCGGAAAGCTCGCGCGGGTAGGCGTTTTCGAAGCCATCCAGACCGATCAGGTCGATCGCCGCCAGCGCGCGTTCGCGGCGCTCGCGCGCGCCCACG
>DATBXG010000690.1:0-5226 GCA_036514415.1 Paraburkholderia sp. | reverse complement strand
GCGCGCGCCGAAGTACCGGCGCGACATCGACGGGCTGCGGGCCGTCGCCGTGCTCTCCGTGCTGGCCTTTCACGCGTTTCCGTCGCAGTTGCGCGGCGGCTTCGTCGGCGTCGATCTCTTCTTCGTGATTTCAGGCTTCCTGATCAGCACGATCATCTTCGAGAGCGTCGAAGACGGCCGCTTCAGCTACGTCGAGTTCTACATGCGGCGCATCCGGCGCATTTTTCCGGCGCTGCTCGTCGTCCTCGCCACGTGCCTCGTGGCCGGCTGGTTCCTGCTGATGCCCGAGGAGTACCAGCAGCTCGGCAAGCATCTCGTTGCGGGCGCGACGTTCTTTTCGAACATTGCGCTCTGGCGCGAAGCCGGCTATTTCGACGATACCGCCGCGACCAAGCCGCTGCTGCACTTGTGGTCGCTCGGCGTGGAAGAGCAGTTCTATATCTTCTGGCCGCTCCTCGTGAGCTTCGCGTACCGCCGCCGGCTCGGCTTTCCCCTGCTGCTCGGCGGCATTGCCGCCGCATCGTTCGTGCTGAGCCTCGTCACTTCCGTGTCGAATCCGACGGCGGCGTTCTACTCGCCGCTCTCGCGCTTCTGGGAGCTGATGATCGGCGGCACGCTCGCCTGGCTGCTGCTGCACCGCCCGAGCCTCGTGCAGCACGGGCCGCGCGCGTCGAATGCACTCTCCGCGGCGGGTCTCCTGCTGATCGGCGCGGCGGTCCTGCTCATCAACGAAAACGACGTGTTCCCCGGCTGGCGCGCGCTGCTGCCCACCGTCGGCGCATTTCTCGTCATTTGCGCCGGGCCTGGCGCCTGGCTCAACAAGAATGTGCTCGGCAATCGCGCGGCCGTCTCGATCGGCCTCATCAGCTACCCTCTGTATCTCTGGCACTGGCCCCTGCTCTCCTTCGCGAACATCCTGCACGGTGGCCTCTTCGTGCCCGTATGGATGCGTGTCGTGCTCGCGCTCGCGAGCATCGTGCTCGCCGCGCTGACCTACCGCTACGTCGAGCTTCCTGTCCGCACGAAAAAGGCCAGCCTCCGGCAGATCGGCGCGCTGTGCGTGCTGCTGGCGATGCTCGGCGCGGCCGGCGCGGTGCTGTTCGCACGCGCCGGACTGCCCACGCGCGCGGCGGCCGACAATCCCGGCTTCGCGCTCTATACGCAAAACGAGCAGATGCGGCTCGCGCTCCAGCCCGAGCCTTGCCATCTGGCAGACCCGAAAGCCGAAACCTTCTGCACGGCCTACAACACGGCCGCCACCGGCAAGCTGATGGTCGTGTGGGGCGACTCGCACGGCGGCGCCTGGCTGCCGGTGCTGCGCAGCATCGCCGTGGAGCGCAACATGCGTCTCATGGCGTTCGTGCACGTCGGCTGTCCGCCGCTGCTCGACACGCGCCGCAGCGACGGTGCCCAAAGCGGGCGCGACTGCAGCCGGCTCGGCCTCGCCGAACCGATCGCCTCGGCCATCGAGCAGCTCAAGCCCGCCGTGGTGTTCTACATCGGGCGCTGGAGCCTGTACGGCAACGGCTGGACGCTCTTCGGCGAGTTGCAGAAGGCGACGCACTTCGTGACGACCGCCCCGAACGGCACGGCCACGCTCGCCACCTCGCGCGCCGCGCTCGCGAGCCAGCTTCCGCTCACCGTCAAGGCGCTCGCCGCGAGCACGCCGCGGCTCGTGATCTTCCAGAATCCGCCCGTGCTCGAAGGCAAGCTGCTGCCGCGCTTCTATGCCGACCCCGAACGCATCGAGCCATCGGCGTCCGCGAATCTGCAGGCCGAGGCGTTCGAGCGCAAGCTCGTCGAGTCGACCGCGTCGATACCGAATGTGCGCGTCTTCGATCCGGTGCCGCGCCTGTGCGCGGGCGCGACCTGCCTTGCGGTGATCGACGGCGCGCCGGTATACGAAGACGACAACCACGTGAGCGCGCAGGGTTCGCTGCTGTTCAGGCAGGCCATTCTCGACGCCATGTGATTCTCCCGATCAACCGATTGCCACGCTCATGGAAAAAGCCGTCCTCCGCAACATCGTCATCAACTTCGCCGGGCTCGTCGCGCCGACGCTCGTCTCGCTGATGACCGTTCCGGCCTACATCCGGCTGCTGGGCGTCGAGCGCTACGGCGTCATCAATCTCGTGTGGGCGCTGATCGGCTACTTCAGCCTGCTCGATCTCGGCACGAGCCTCGCCACCGAAAACCAGATCGCCAAGGTGCGCAACGCCGAGGGCGACGCCGTCGAACGGATCTTTTTTGGCGCGTGCTTCCTGAACCTGTGCACCGGCATCGTGGGCGGACTGGTGGTGTGGTCGTGCGCGTCGTTCTACATTGCGTACGGCATGCACGTCGAACCCGTGTTCCGCCAGGAGCTGATGAGCAGCCTGCCGTGGATCGCCGTGGCCGTGCCGCTCGCCAACGTCACCTGGGTGTTCGCGGGCGCGATCACGGCCGTGGAGCGCTTCGGCAGCTACAACACGAACCAGACGCTCGGCACGTTCCTGTTCCAGGTGCTGCCGCTGGCCGCCGCCTGGTGGCTCGCGCCCACGCTTTCGGTGGCGATTCCGGCCGCCGTCGTCGCGCGCCTGATCGCCGGCGTGCTGCTCGGCTTCGCCACGTTCCGTGCGCTCGGCATCACGCGGCTGCGCATGCCCGAGCGCAAGGTCATGGCCGACCTGTTCGCCTACGGCAAATGGACGCTGCTCTTCTCGGGCGCGGGCGCGATTGCCGGCACGCTCGACCGCGTGCTGGTAGGCGCGATTCTGGGCGCACGCTACGTGACCTACTACTCCGCGCCGCAGAACCTCGTCACGCGGCTGAACATGCTGCCCTCCGCGATGCTGCGCACGCTGTTCCCGCGCCTTTCCGCCGCGACGCACGAAGACGCGCACAAGCTCGTGCGCGACGCGCTCGCGTTCCTCAACGGCGTGTTCACGCCGTGCATGATCGTCGCGCTCTTCGCGCTCAAGCCCTTCCTCGAACTCTGGCTCGGCGCGGCGATCGCCGATGCCGCGGCGCCCGTCGGGCGCGTGCTCGTCATCGGCGTCTGGCTTGCGGGACAGTCGGGCATACTCGGAATCCTCATCCAGGCTCAGGCCAATCCACGGAGCGTCGCGCGCATCAGCTGGCTGCAACTGCCCTTCTTCGCCGCCGCGCTGTGGGGCGCGACGCACGCGTTCGGCCTCGTCGGCACGGGCGCCGTCGTCGTGGCGAAAGCGCTGTGCGATTACGCCGCCTATGCGTACTTCGCGCGCGTGCAGACGCGCGGCATCGTCGGCAGCATGCTGACTCACCTCGCGTTTCTCGTCGTCGCGTTCGCGCTCGCCTGCCTGCCGCTCGGCATCGCGGCGGCAGCGGCGATCGCGCTCGCCACGGTAGCGGCCAATCTGGCGCTGTCGCTGCATCAATCGGCGCAAATGCGCAAGCTCGCGAGGCGTATCGTCATGCGCGCGCGCGTGGCTCGAGGCCGGGATCGGCTTACGTGATTTTTGGGTGGTGAAGGATGAATGAGGTGCTTGCGGGCCCGGACATGGGCGGCCCTGTGTAAGCGGCATCGGCCGCCCACGGCAGGCGCTCAACCGGCCGTGCCCACGCGCCAGACTTTCGAAAGCCGGACGATCGGCCCAAGCTGCGAGAGCGCGCGGCGCTTCGCGAGGAACAAGGTCAGGTGGCAGAAATACACGGCGAGAAAGGCCGCGCAGCGCATCATGCTCGGCTCGATGATCCAGTAGCGCTTCACGCCGATATAGAGCCTTGCCGCCTCACAGCTCAGTTGATAGCGCGTGAGGCCGGCGCGTCCGTCATCGCCCTTGAGCACGCCATCGCCCGGCATCGTGTCGCGCGAGCGCAGCGCGGGCTCGAGCTCGATCGTGTAGCCCTGGCGCAGCGCGCGCAAGGCGAGCTCCGCGTCTTCGGTGCCAAAGAAGATGTTCTCGTCCCAGCCGCTCCCGGCGAAGAGCGCGAGCGGAAACACCGAGGCGTGCAGGTTCACGCACTGCGGCTCCTCGCCCTCTTCGAAATAGCAGGCGAAAGACAAGCGCAGCGAGCGGCATTCGTGCAGGTGCGGCCCGCTCGACGCGCCGCCGGTGAGCATCGCCTTTGCGCGCCGCTCCGGCGCGATCCGTGCAAGACGGCGCCCGGCCGCGGCGAAGAAGTCCCGCTCGACGAGGATATCGTCGTCGATGAACGACACGTGGGTGCAGCCGGCACGATGCTCGAGACAATGACGCACGGCGTTGTTGCGGTTCGCGCATACGCCGCGCCGCGGCCCGGCCAGATAGACGCCGTTGCCCGCCGCACGCACGACGGCTTCGTTCGCCGCGCGCATGGCCGGGTCCGCCGAGTCGTCGCTCACGACGATGCACGCCGGCGGCGGCTCGCATTCAGCGAGTCGCGCGAGACAGGCGGCGAGCACCTCGACGCGGTTCATCGTCGTCACGCAAACCGCGAAGCGCGGCTCCACGAGTGCTTCTGCGCGCGGCTTCCCGACTGCACCTGCCTGCGCCCGGCGGCTCATGGCGACACCTCGTGCGACGGCGCGGCCGCAACGGCCTCGCGGCCAAGCGGTGAACGCACCGCCGCGAGCGCCTGTTCATAGAGCGCCACATAGCCGTCGCACACTGTCTGCGCGGAAAACTGCCCGAGATTGCTCTGGCCGCGTTCGGCCAGTTGCGCGCGAAACGCGGGATCGTCGAGCAGGCGCACGATGGCCTGCGTGAGCGCCTGCGGCTGCGCAGCCGGCACGAGCAGCGCGGCCTCCTCGCCGCCCACCATCTCCGGGTTGCCATCCACGCGCGTCGCCACCACGGCGCACCCGGACTCGCGGGCCTCGCACAGCACGAGTCCGCCGGGCTCGCGGTGCGCGGCGTTCACGAACACATCCGTTTGCGCGAGGTAGCCCGTCGGGTTGGCGACGAAACCGGTGAAGTGCGCGCGATCGGCCACGCCAAGCTCGCGCGCGAGCGCTTCCATCATCGCGCGATCCGGCCCGTCGCCGACGAGATACAGATGCGCGTGCGCGAAACGTTCCGGCAGCGCAGCGAACGCGCGCAACAGGTCATGAATGCCCTTGCGCTCGTACATGCCCGCCACCGTCGTGATGGCGGGACGCTGCAACTCGGGCGCGGGCCCCAGCGGCAAGCCGACGCGGCGCGGCGACCCCACGGTGCCGTTGCGCACGACCGCCAGCTTGCTCGCCGGCACGCCGCGCGCTTGCATCGACTTCGCGACGACGCC
>DATBXG010000689.1:0-10602 GCA_036514415.1 Paraburkholderia sp. | reverse complement strand
CCCCATGGCACCCTCTTCGGAATCGGCATGACCCCTGCTCCGCACCCCCTCCTGCTCGCCAATGTCCGCTTGCCCAATGGCGAGCCGGTGTCCGTCTCGATCGTGAACGGACGCATCGAAGCACTTGGCCCGAACGTGACGCCGCCGCCAGGCGCGGCAATCGAAGACGGCGGCGGCGCGCTGCTGCTGCCGGGTTTCGTCGAAGGACACACGCACCTCGACAAGAGCCACTGGGGCCGCGCGTGGTATCGCAACGAGGTGGGCCCGAATCTCGTCGACCGCATCGAGAACGAGCGCGCATGGCGCAAGACCTCCGGGTTCGATGCGGGCGTGCAGTCGCTTGCGCTCGCGCGCGCGTTCCTCGCAGCGGGCACGACGCGCCTGCGCAGCCATGTGGACGTCGACACCGACGCGGGCCTGCGCTACCTCGAAGGCGTGCTCGAAACGCGGCATGCGCTCTGCGACGTGCTGGACATGCAGCTCGTCGCGTTTCCGCAATCCGGCATGCTGATTCGCCCCGGCACCGCGGAACTGCTCGGCGCCGCGCTCGCCGCGGGCGCCGACGTGCTCGGCGCGCTCGACCCCGCGTTGATCGACGGCGATCCCGTCGGCTCGCTGAACGTCACATTCGAGCTGGCGACGCGCTATGGCAAGCCCATCGATATCCATCTTCACGAGCCGGGCGACATCGGCGCGTTCACGCTGAAGCTGCTGCTCGACCGCGTCGAGGCAACGGGTATGCAGGGGCGAGTCGTGGTGAGCCACGCGTTCTGCCTTGGCGCGCTGCCCGCACCGCAGGCGTTGCTAGAGCGCGTCGCGCGCCTGAACGTGGCGCTGCTCACGAGCGCGCCGCCGTCGCCGCCCGTTCCGCCGCTCAAGCGCTGCCGCGAACTGGGCATCACGATCTTCGGGGGCAACGACGGCATACGCGACACGTGGACCCCATACGGCGTGCCCGACATGCTCGAACGGGCGATGCTGATCGGCATGCGCTACGACCTGCGGCGCGACGATGATCTGGCGATTGCGTTCGACTGTGTGAGCGCAGCCGCCGCGCGCGGCTGCGGGTTCGCCGACTACGGCCTGCATGCGGGCGCGCGCGCCGATCTCGTGCTGGTGGACGCCGAGACGATCGCCCATGCCGTGGTTGCGCGGCCGGTGCGCAAGCTGGTGATTGCGAACGGGCGCGTCGTCGCGCGCGACGGAGCGCTGACCGGCATCGCGTAACCGCCGCATGGCCCGCGGTGGCCTCCCGCGTCCGCCGCCTCGCGACTAGCCTTTCCCCATGGGAAAGCACGCTACACGCATCCTCAATTTTCGCGCGGGCGAAAATCTCCCACACTTGCCATCACGCCTCGTCCGTACTGCTTGTGCACGAGGCGCCCCGACCGCGGCTCATCGCGCGGCATTCAGAAAATGGAGACAGCATGACCACCCAACCTCTGGACCTCGGCGGCAGCATGCCGGGCGAGGCTTCGCATCGTCCGCTAGCCGCTGACGCCCCGCACTCAGGCCCTCACGACGTCACGCTCGGCAGCTTCATGGACGACATGCCCGTGGGTGCGCTGCACCGCTTCGTGGTGTGGGTCGTCGGCATCGGCCTCTTCTTCGACATGTACGAGATCTTCCTCGTCAGCTCGATCGGCGCCGCGCTGCAGAACGAATACGGGCTCGATGCGCACAGCCTCTCGTTCAAGCTCCTGCTGGCCTCGGCCTTCATCGGCATGTTCTTCGGCTCGCTGTTACTCGGCAGTCTCGCCGACCGCATCGGCCGACGGCGCGCCTTCCTGTTTACGCTCGCGTGGTACAGCGGCTTCTCGCTGATCGCCGCGTTCTCGGTGAATGCCAGCATGCTCGTGATCTGCCGTTTTCTCACGGGCGTGGGCGTCGGCGCAATCTATCCCGTGGCCGACAGTTTCCTTTCCGAAATCCTGCCGAAGGAGAAACGCGGCCGGCTGGCCGCATGGGCCTATACCACGTCGTATGTCGCGGTGCCGCTCGTGGGTTTCCTCGCGGTGTGGCTCAACCCGCTGCATTTCGGCGGCATCGCGGGTTGGCGCATCATTCTCGCCATCGGCAGTCTCGGCGCCCTTCTCGTGCTGGCCGTCCAGCATCGCCTGCCCGAAAGCCCGCGCTGGCTGCTCGCGCAAGGCCGCACGGACGAGGCCTACGCGACCTTGGCCCGCTTCGCGCAGGGCGCCGGCGCACGCATGCCGCAGCGCTTCGCCGAGCCCCAAACGCGACAACACCCGCTGCGCCTTTCCGAACGCATTGCCGTGCTGCGACGCGCGCCCTATGACAAGCGTTATCTGATGCTCGTCGTCTTTCACCTGTTCCAGGCCTTCGGCTATTACGGCTTTGGCACTCTTGCGGGCGTGGTCGTGAAAAGCCGCGGCATCGACGTGACGGGCAGCACGCTCTTCGTCGCTCTCTCGTTTCTCGGTTACCCGATCGGCTCGCTGCTCTCGGTGCCGCTGCTGAACTGGATCGAGCGCCGCACGCTCGTGATCGCCTCGCTCATCTCGATCGCGATCTTCGGCCTTGGCTTTGCCTATTCCGGTCAGCCCGCGCTGATCGTCTGCTTCGGCGTGCTGACGACCTGCGCTTCAAATGTATTCAGCAATGCTTATCATGTCTATCAGGCGGAAATCTTCCCTGCCAGCGTGCGATCGACCGCGATAGGCAGCACCTATTCGCTCTCGCGCATCATGAGCAGCGCGCTGCCCTTCATCCTCCTGCCGGTGCTCACCCAGCACGGCCCGCTCGCGATGTTCGGCGTGATCTCCGGCGCGCTGGCCATCGTCGCCGTGACCTTGCGCGCACTTGGCCCTCTCACCACGCGCCGCAGCCAGGACGAAATCAATCCGGTCTGAACGAGCAATACCTTGCTTGACATCGACTGCCGGGGCGGTCGCCGCACGACGCGGCGTCGCCCCGAAGCTCATTGCGCCGCGCGCTTCGACATGTAGTCGAACAAGCTCGAGATATCCGAACTCGGCGCGCTGTCGGCCTTCAGGCCCACCCAGAGTGTGCGCGTGGCCCACGCATCCGCCAGCTTCACCTTGACCACGCCGGCCTTGCCGCGCTCGTCGCTCACCGCGTCGCGCGGCAGCACGCCAATACCGAGCCCCGCTTCGATCATGCGGAACACGCCGTCGAAGTTCGAGGCCTGAATGCGCAGCTTCAGCGACCGCTCGATGGCGAACGCGGCATCGGTCATGCGCGCGAGCAGCGAGCTGCCGTCGCTCAAGCCCACGTAATCTTCGTCGAGCGTATCCGCGAAGCGGATCACGTCGAGCTGGGCAAAGCGATGGCTGCGCGGCACGAGCAGCACGAGTTCGTCGCGGCGATAGAGCCGCCGCTCGATGCCGGGCGCGGGCACGTTGTCGGCGAAGACGCCGAGATCGGCCTTGCCCGCACCGAGCGCCTCGACGATTTCGTGGCTCAGCCGTTCTTCGAGACTGACCTTGATGCCCGGATGCTCATTGAGGAAGCACGCGAGATCGACGGGCAGAAACTGCACGATCGCGGACGTATTCGCCCACATGCGCACATGCCCGCGCACGCCAGCGGCGTAGTCGCTCATCTCGGTGGCCATGCGGTTCACCTGATCGACCACGCGCGTGGCGTGCTCGAGCAGCGCGTGCCCTGCCGGCGTGAGATCCACGCCGCGCGCGCGGCGGATGAACAAGGCGCAGTCGGTCACGCTTTCGAGTTCGGCAATGCGCTTGCTGACGGCGGAAAGCGTGAGTTGCCCGTGCTCGGCGGCCTTGGTCAGGCTGCCGTGCTCCGCAACGAGCAGAAAGACCCGCAGCGACTGCAGATCGAAGTGAAGAGGATTGACCATGGTGAATGAGGCAGAGGCGGCGCGAGAATCGATTGTCCTGCATCGCGCGCGATGGCGGAAGAGCGCGGCGCACCATGCCAGGCGATGGTGCGCGTTTTGTGCGCTGCCGTGAAGATGGGGGCGTGGAGAGGCGGACGTGCAGCCATGCACGTCCGCCGACCGGCCGCGCGGACCGGCGTGCTCGCCGTTGCGCCGGCGCCCCCCGGCCCAACTGCGAAACAGGTGGGACCGGGCCTAGATCAACTCCGAGATTTCGATGAGATTCAGATCCGGGTCGCGCACATAGACCGAACGTAATTTCTGCGTCGCGCCCGTGCGCTCGACGGGGCCTTCGACGATCGGCCAGTTCTTGTCCTCAAGATGCGCGATCACCGCCTCGAGCGGCACCGCGGCGATGAAGCACAGATCGAGCGCGCCCGGCACCGGCACATGCGCCTTGGGCTCGAATTCCGCGCCACGCACATGCAGGTTGATCTTCTGGTTGCCGAAACGAAACGCGAGCCGGCCCGCGCCGAAGGTCTCCAGTGGCATCTGCAACACCTCCGTGTAGAAGTGCTTCGTCGCCTCGGGGTCCACGCAGGTCAGAACCAGATGGTCGAGGTGGTCGATCAACGCCATGTTTCGCTCCTTGTCATGAGAACGCCCGTTGTTCGGGCATGCCTTGCGCCTGTTGCGGGACAGGATGCAGGTCGAGGCGGCGGCCGGCCTTGAGAATCTGGCTCGGCACGTCGTGGCCGATCAGGCCGGGCAACAGCGCGGCGGCGTCGAGCACCGCAGCGAGATTGACGCCGGTGTCGTAGCCGTCGAGTTCGAGCATGTGCACGAGTTCTTCGGTGCACACGTTACCGGAGGCGCCCGGTGCGTACGGACAACCGCCAAGGCCGCCAAGCGACGCGTCGAAACGCACGATACCCGCATCGAGCGCTGCGAGCGTGTTGGCGAGCGCCATGCCGCGCGTATTGTGAAAATGCAGCGTGAACTCGAGCGCGCCGAACGCCTGCGACGCCTGTTCGCACAGCGCGCGCACCTGCGCGGGGTGCGCCATGCCGGTCGTATCGCAAAGCGTGACGCCCTGCACGCCCAGTTCGGCAAAGCGCTGCATCCAGCCGAGCACGTCCTCCACGGGCACGTCACCCTCCATCGGGCAGCCCATTGCTGTGGAGAGCGAAACATTGATCGCCACGCCCGTTCCGCGAACCGCATCAATCACATCGCGCAACTGCGCGAAAGACTGCTCGCGCGTCATGCGCAGGTTGGTGCGATTGTGGGTCTCGCTCACCGACATCACGAGGTTCACTTCGTCGACGTTGCATGACAGCGCGCGTTCGGCGCCGCGCACGTTCGGCACGAGCACCGTGTAGACCACGCCCGTCGCGCGCTCGATGCCGTGCATCACCGCCTCTGCGTCGCGCAGCGCGGGAATCGCCTTGGGCGACGTGAACGAGGTCACCTCGATCTTCGCGTAGCCGCAGGCGCTCAGACGGTCGATCAGCGCGATCTTGTCGTCGGTGTCGATGAAGGCGGTTTCGTTCTGGAAACCGTCGCGTGTCGCAACCTCGTTGACATACAGCCGCTTGCCCTTGAAGTTTTCCCTGCTTTTTTCGCTGTTTCCGATCGTCATCTTGCCGCTCTCCATTCTGATCACTTCAGATCACACCGCGCGCGCGCCACGCTTCGCGTGTTTCGGCGTCCACGCCTATCGATTCCAGCACCGTGTCGGTATGCGCGCCGAGCGTCGGTGCGCTGCGCTCGATCGTGCCGGGCGTGCCGCACAGTTTGGGGACCACGCCCGGCACCTGCACCGGCGTGCCGTCGGGCAGCGCGTCTTCGACGATCATCCCGCGCGCGTGGTAATGCGGATCGGCCGCGATGTCGGCGACGTCGTAAATGCGCCCCGCCGGAATGCGCGCTTCGTTGAGCGCCGCGAGCACGTCGTCGAGGGTCTGGCGTGCACTCCATTCGCCGATGGCGGCGTCGATACGCTCGACGTGGGCAACCCGTCCATCGTTCTGCGCGAGCGCAGGATCGCTGCCCAGGTCCGCGCGTCCGATCAGGTCCATCAGGCGGCGGAAGATGCTGTCGCCGTTGCCCGCGATCAGCGCGTACTTGCCGTCGCTGCAGCGGTAGGCGTTGCTCGGCGCGATGCCGGGCAGGCTGCTTCCAGCCGGTTGGCGCACAGCGCCGAACACGGAGTACTCGGGCAGCAGGCTCTCCATCATGTTGAAGACCGATTCGTAGAGCGCGACGTCCACGACCTGCCCCTTGCCGCCCTGCTGCTCGCGGTGCCGCAGCGCGAGCAGGATACCGATCACGCCATGCAACGCCGAAAGCGAGTCGCCTATCGAAATGCCCACACGCACCGGCGTGCGCCCCGGCTCGCCGCTCAGGTGGCGCAAGCCGCCCATCGCCTCCGCGACCACGCCGAAGCCGGGCCGGTCGCGATACGGCCCCGTTTGCCCATAGCCCGAGACGCGCAACATGACGAGACCGGGATTGATTGCGCTGAGTGCTTCCCAGCCAAGGCCCCAGCCTTCGAGCGTGCCGGGGCGGAAATTTTCGATCAGCACATCGGCTTGCGCGACGAGACGGCGGATCACGTCCTGCCCTTCGGGCGTGCGCAGGTCGAGCGTGACCGACTCCTTGTTGCGCGACTGCGCGGCCCACCAGACCGACGTGCCATCGTGCAGCAAGCGCCACTTGCGCAGCGGATCGCCCACGCCCGGTGGTTCCACCTTGATGACGCTCGCGCCGAACTCGGCGAGCATGCGGCCGGCAAACGGGCCCGCAATGAGCTGTCCGAGTTCCAGAACGCGGATTCCTTCGAGTGGTCGTGGCATGGCGATGTCTCCTCTCTGACTGCGACTCTGGATGGCATCATGAACCGGCCCGCACCCTTTGATAATCGATGCTTGCTCAATCTGGCTTGAGCAAATGGAAAGGGTGCGGGAATGCGCCGCCGCGTATGCCCTCACGTGTTTCGTATCCTGTGCGACGTTGCTGCGGATTTCCTCATCGGAAAGTCAGTTGGCGTATCGAGCAAGCCGCCCGACCGCGCCGTGCATGACAATGGACGCACTGCCCCTCTTTCGACCATGCCAGGAACCATGCACGTCGTTTTCCTCGACCGCGCGACGCTCGCGCCCCAGACGCGGCTGCGCACGCTGCCTTTCGACCACACACTGGAAACATTCGAGCGCACCGCGCCCGAAGACGTCGCCGCGCGCATCCTCAACGCCGACATCGTCATTACGAACAAGGCGCGCATCACCGCCGAGGCGCTGGCCGGCGCCGCGCGCCTGCGCATGGTCGCCGTTGCGGCCACGGGCACGGACAACGTCGATCTGCAGGCCTGCGCGGCGCGCGGCATCGTCGTGAGCAACGTGCGCCACTACGCCGGCCACAGCGTGCCGGAACATACGTTCGCATTGATATTCGCGTTGCGGCGCAGCCTGCTCGCGTATCGCGACGCGGTGCGCGCGGGCCGCTGGCTCGAATCGGGACAGTTCTGCTTTTTCGATTTTCCGATCCGCAATCTCGCGGGTTCGACGCTCGGCATCATCGGCGACGGTGCGCTCGGGCAAGCCGTAGCGCAAATGGGACGCGCCCTCGGGCAGCGCGTGCTGTTCGCCGCACGCAAAACGCGCGACGACGCGCAAGCGGGCTATGTGCCGCTCGAAACGCTGCTCGAAGAAAGCGACATCATCACGCTGCACTGTCCACTCAAAGCTCAAACGCGAGATCTGATCGACGCCACGGCATTCGCGCGCATGAAGCGGCGGCCCTTGCTGATCAATACGGCGCGTGGGGGACTCGTGAACGAAGCTGCGTTGGTTCACGCGCTGCAATCCGGTGCGATTTCAGGCGCGGGTTTCGATGTCGTGACGCAGGAACCGCTGCCTGCCGATCATCAGTTCCAGGCCATCGTCTCGCACCCGGCGTTCATCCTCACACCTCACGTTGCGTGGGCGAGCGACGAAGCCATGCAGGCGCTTGCGGATCAACTCGTTGAGAACATCGCGGCGTTTTACGAAGGAAAGCCGCGGAATGTGGTAACTGAGGTGGTAACTTCGGTGGCAACAGCGCGCTGAGCGCGAGGCGCGGCAACCGCGTCAGGGTTGCCTGCGCCTGAATCATCAGGCCATTTCGGGCTGCTTCGCGTGCCACCATTCATCGACGGCCAGCTTGGCGTTCTGCTCGACCACGCTCAGCGCCATCAGCACATCGATCTTGAGCTTGGGAATGGCAAGCTCCACGCAAGGCAGTTTCGCCGTTCCAACCTGCGCATCGACGCCTTCCAAAACCGCGCGGCACAACCATTGCGTGTCCGTCGCATCTGCTTTCGCATCGACAGTGACTCGAAAGCCACGATAATCGATCGCCATACACTCTCCCGATACCTGACAAAACGTAATTCTCGTGCCGTTGGACGGCGGCGAGGGTGCGACTATATCACCACTTGCGAGGGGTTTCAGCGAGGTCGACGCGAGGTGACGAAAGCGTGTTGCAAAAGCAGCGCGCCCGCATTCATGCCCTGTTTTAAAGGGCGATTCTGCGAGCGCGGTACCAATCGGGTCGGTTCGGACTTCGGCGTATCAGCTCGCGAGCGTGGTGCGCAGCGCAGCCTGCCGCATCGTTCGCCAACCGATGATCGCGAGTGAAACGCCCGAAATCACGGCCGCGAGCGAAACGTAGTAAGCCGGCGCGAGCGTATCGCCGGACACGTGGATCAGCACCTCGGCAATCGTCGGCGCGAAGCCGCCAAAGAGCGTCACGCCAAGGCTGTACGCGATCGAAAGCCCGGCGGAGCGCACGCGCACGGGAAAGATCTCCGACATCAACGCGGGCATCGGGCCCGAATACGCCGCCTTGAACACACCGGCCGCGCCCTGGAGCACGAGCAGCCAGCCCAGCGTGGGATGGCGCTGCAACAGTGCGAACATCGGATACGTGAGCGTCGCAAGCAGGATCGACGTGGTCAGCATGATGCGAATGCGCCCGATGCGGTCCGAGAGCGCGCCCATCACCGGCGAGAGCGCGAACTGCAGGCCGCCATTGAGCACGACCACGCCGAACGAGGTTGCCGCCGCCATGTGAAGCTGCTTCACGGCGTACATCGGCATATAGAGCTGGAGGATGTACACGCCGACAGTCGATTGCGCAACGATGCCCACGGCGAGCAGCAGATTCACCCATTGGCGCGCAAGCGACGGCTCATTGGTTGCGCGCGCATCCGGTTCTGTGCGCGCTTGCTGGTGCGCGAGGAACTCGGGCGTCTCGTCCAGATGCGAGCGGATATACCAGCCCACAGGGCCGAGCACGAGCCCGAAGAAGAACGGCACGCGCCAGCCCCACGCCTGCAGTTGTTCAGGCGGCAGCCACCATGCGAGCACCCCGCCGAACGACGCCGCAAGAATCGCGGCCGCGCCCTGGCTTGCGAACTGCCAGCTCGCGTAATAGCCGCGTTTCGTCGGGCTGTGCTCGACCATGAACGCCGTCGCGCTGCCGAATTCGCCGCCTACGGCGAAGCCCTGCACGAGTCGCGCGAGCAGGATCAGGAGCGGCGCCGCGATGCCGATCGACGCAAACGGCGGCATGACCGCCATCGCAAGCGTGCCCGCCATCATGAGCGCAATGGCGAGCGTGAGCGCCGCCTTGCGCCCCTGGCGGTCGCCGTAGACGCCGAGCACGATCGCGCCGAGCGGACGCATCAGGAAGGAAATGCCAAAGGTGCCGATGGCAAGCAGCGTGGATAGCCACTCATCTTGCACGGGAAAGAACTGCTTCGCGATGATCGGCGCGAAGTAGCCGTACACGAGAAAGTCGAACCACTCGAGCGCGTTGCCGATCGACGAGGAGAACACGATGCGGCGCACCATGCCGCGGCTGAGCGGCGCTCTCGAAGCCGATGATCCGGTCTCCATGTCAGTCTCCTCCATTTTTATTTGGTCTACTCATTGATTGACGTGCGCCGCTCAGAAGCCCGCTGCGAGCCCGTCGCGGCGCGTGTCGCTCGCGGCCACATAACCGCGCTCGGGATCGTTGCGATCGAGCTTCCAGATGAACTGGCCCGAGCCGAAGTCCATGTACGGATCGTCGATGCCCTTGATCTCGTGGCCAAGCCCTTGCAGGCCGCGCGCCGTCTGCGCATCAAAGGTCGATTCGATATCGAGCGAGAAGTCGCGGTTGACCTTCCAGCGCGGCGCATCGCACGCGGCCTGCGGCTGCTGGCCATAGTCGAGCATGCGCACGATCGACTGCAAATGCCCTTGCGGCTGCATGTCGCCGCCCATCACGCCGAAACTCATCACCGCTTCCTGGCGGCCGTCCACCTGCTGCGTGAGGAACGCCGGGATGATGGTGTGGAACGGGCGCTTGCCGCCTGCCACGACGTTCGGCGAGGCCGGGTCCATCGAGAAGCCGCAGCCGCGGTTCTGCAGCGCGATGCCCGTACCCGGCACGACCACGCCCGAACCAAAGCCCATGTAGTTCGACTGGATGAAGCTCACCATCATGCCGCGCTCGTCCACGGCTGAGAGATAGATCGTGCCGCCCGAGCGCGGCATGCCGAAGTCGAATTGCGTCGTGCGCTTCGGATCGATCAGCTTCGCGCGCGCTTTGAGGTACGCGTCGTCGAGCATCTGCTCGGGCGTCACGTCCATCGAACGCGGATCGGCAACGTAGCGGTAGACATCGGCGAACGCGAGCTTCATGGCCTCGATCTGCAGATGCTGCGATTCGAGGCTGTCGAGCGCGAG
>DATBXG010000688.1:0-10833 GCA_036514415.1 Paraburkholderia sp. | reverse complement strand
CTGGTCGCAATGGAAGCTCGCGATGCGGGGTCCGTTGCTGGCTTCGTTTGCCATAGGCGCGTGCGTGCTGGCGTCGCAGGTCGCCACGTTCACTTTCGTCGGCCTGCGGCTCACACGCGCGCCGTTCAGCTTTTCGACGGCAGGCATCGGTGCGATCTATGCCGTCTTCCTCGTGGCGGTGGTCGTCACGCCGATCTCGGGCCGTATCGCGCGCCGCCGCGGGCCGCGCGACCTCGCGCTCGCGGCGGCCGCGCTCGGCATTGCGGGCAGCCTGGTGACGTTGCCGGATAGCGTCATCGCGATACTGGTCGGGCTCGCGCTCGGCTCGACCGCCGTTTTCGTCCAGCAGGCTTCGGCCAATGCGTTCATTTCCCACTCGGCAGCCAGCGCGCGCTCCACGGCGATCGGGATTTACCTCTCCTGCTATTACCTCGGCGGCAGTCTCGGCACGGTGCTGCCCGTTCCTGCCTGGCACCGCTGGGGCTGGGCGGGGTGTGTCGCGTTCGTGGTGGCCGCGCAGGCGCTCGTTGGGGTGCTTGTGTTCGCGTTCTGGCGCGCGGGGCGTGGCGCCGGACTGACGAACGCCAGACCAGGGCAATCGCCTGCTTGACAGTCCGAATATTGATTCCCTACTATGCATACAACGTTGCACACAAGTTGATGTGCATCAATGTGTGGCGTCACGTCGTACATATACGGGATTACCCTTATTTAGAGAGGTCATCATGGTTCGGCTGTCTCGCGTTACCCGTCAAGCTTTCGTAGTCCTGATTACAGCGAGTTGCGTGCTGGCGAGCGCCTCGTCGCGCGCGGAAGACGCCAGCGCCTGGCAAACCGTGAAGAAAGCAGGCGTTCTGCGCTGCGGCGCAGCGGTCGCGCCGCCTTATGTGATGCGCGACGCGAAAACCGGCGAATACAGCGGCTTTTTCTCGGACCTCTGTCGCGACTTTGGACAGAACGTTCTCAAGGTCAAGGTCGAATTCGTCGATACGACGTGGGACAACATCGTCGCGGGCCTGCAATCCGACAAGTGGGATCTGTCCTTGGCGCTCAACGACACGCCTGAGCGCGAGAAAGCGATCTCGTTCTCCGTGCCCGCCACCGACTACAACGTCTCGCTCGTCTACAACAAGAACAACCCGAAGATTCCGAAAGGCGCGCACGACATCGCCGACATCGACAAACCGGGGATCACCATTGCGGTGATGTCGGGGACGTCTCAGGACAAGGCGATTTCCGGCGCCATCAAGCAGGCTCAACTCATGCGTCTGCCGGGCAACGACGAGACGCGCCTTGCGTTGATGTCGAAGCGGGCTGACCTCCTCGCGGACGCGAACATCACCAACATGCTGCTGACCGAGCAACACCCGGAGTGGGCCGTTGCGATTCAGCCCAATCCGCCGCTGGCACAGCAGCCCGTCTCGTTTGGCGTGCGCAAGGAAATGTCGAAGGCCGATCTGACCGTGCTCAACGACTTTCTGAACGCACAGATCAAATCGGGCACGGTCAACCGTCTCATCAAGACTTCGGTTCAGTCGATGCTCGTGAGCAACAAGTAAAGGCGGCGGCGCCGCCTCACCTGGCGCGCGCTTTCGGCACGCGCTCCGCTGGAGAGACTTCATGTTGTCAATGCGAACCATGGCTGCCCAACCCAATATTCCACCGGCCGTCCTGAACTTCACCGCGTCGTCGACGGGCGACTTCGTCCAGTTCCGGGACGTCTACAAGCGCTACGGCGAAAACCTGGTGGTCATGGACCGCATGAGTCTCGACATGCGCGCGGATGACCGTCTGGTGATCATCGGCCCGAGCGGCAGCGGCAAGAGTTCGCTCCTGCGCGTCATGATGGGCCTCGAGGGCGTTCAGGGCGGGCAGATTGGCTTCCAGGGCAAGCCGTACATCTTCGGCGAGGACGCCGGACGCTCGAAGCGTATCGACGCGAAGCTGCAAAAACAGATCGGCATGGTTTTCCAGCACTACACACTGTTTCCGCATCTCTCCGTGCTGGGCAACCTCATTCTTGCCCCGGTGAAAGTCGGCGGCCTGTCAAAAGCGGAGGCCAGCGAGCGCGCCCGCATGTATCTGGCGCGTCTGGGCCTGGAAAGCAAGCTCCACGCTTATCCGAGCCAGTTGTCCGGCGGTCAGAAGCAGCGCGTTGCCATCGCGCGGGCGCTCATGCTCGAGCCGAAGCTCATGCTTTTCGACGAAGTGACGTCCGCGCTGGACCCCGAGATGGTCATCGAAGTCCAGAACGTCATGCTCCAGCTCGCCGAGCAGAAGATGGCGATGATCATCGTGACGCACGACATGCACTTTGCCCGCGATATCGCCACGCGTGTCGTGTTCTGCGCGGGTGGAAAGATTGTCGAGCAGGGAACGCCCGCGGAGATGTTCAAGTGTCCGAAGGAAGCGCGCACGCGCGAATTCCTCGAGAAAGTCCTGCATCTCGACTGAGGCGGCCATGAACTACCAGTTTGATTTCCACTTTCTGGAAGGGAGCTTCGGGTCCTTGCTCGCGGGCCTGAGGGTGACGGTCGAGCTTGCCCTCGCTTCCAACGTCATGGGCCTCGTGCTCGGCTTTCTCCTGTGCCTCCTCGTCATGAGCCGCTGGGCATTCGTGCGCTGGCCCGCGCAGCTTTTCATCGAGTTCTTTCGTTGCACGCCCGCGTTGCTGCAAATCGTGTGGTTCTTTTACTGCATCCCGATGATGGTCGATGTGTATATCGACCCCATCGTCATGGGCGTGCTGGCGCTGGGCCTGAACCTCACGGCCTTCAATGCAGAAGCGTATCGCGCCGGTGTGCAGGCCGCTCCCAAAGAGCACATCGACGCCTGCGTCGCGCTTGGCCTGAAGCCGTGGCAGCGTACGTTCTGCGTGGTCCTCCCGCAAGCGTTGCGCAGTGCGATGCCGGTTCTCATGACCAACGGGATCGGGAGCCTGCAGCAAAGCGCGCTCGTCGCAATCGTGGCCGTCGCGGATCTCATGTACGTGGGCAAGAGCCTTGCGACGCAAGCCTATCGTCCGCTCGAAACCTATACGGTCGTGGCGCTCATCTATTTCGCGCTTTCCCTGCCGGTTGCACGGCTCGTGCACGTGATCGAGCGTCGCCAGGAACTGGCGCATCAGCGCTAAGGAGAGGACCATGCATCTCGATTTTTTCTCGGTGCTGCCGTACTGGCTGGTCCTTCTCAAAGGGCTGGGGCTCACGCTCGCCTTCACGAGCAGTTGCGCTGTCATCGGTAGCGCTGCGGGTTTCGTGCTGAGCCTGCTGCGCATGTCGCCGTCCCGCTGGATGAAGGCGGCGACTACCCTGTATGTGGAATTCTTTCGTGGCACGCCGCTGCTCATCCAGCTCTTCTGGGTGTTCTTTTGTTTTCCTGTGGTGTTCAGGCTGCCGATTCCGCCGTACCTCTCAGTCGTCATTGCGCTGACGCTGTATATGGCGGCCATTACGAGCGAGACCTTTCGCGGTGCGCTGAAATCCATTTCCTCCGAGCAGCATGATGCCTGTATCGCGCTCAGTCTCTCGCCGCAGGCGAAGGTTCTCTACGTGATCTTTCCGCAAGCGTTGCTGCGCGCCATTCCGCCGTTGCTCTCGAACGTCGTGAGCCTGTTCAAGGAAAGCGCACTCATCTCTTCGGTTGGCGTTGCCGATCTGATGTTCGTTGGACAGAACATTTCGAATAGCACGGCGCGGCCGGTCGAGTTCCTGACGACGGTTGCAATGATCTATTTCCTTGTCGCTTTCCCGTTGACCCGTCTGGTCGGCGTGGTCGAGACGAAATTTCTCAGGCGCTTTGCCTGATAACCCCAACCATTCCTTCGTGAAGCGGAGAATCAAATGCAGATGAAAGGTATCCTGCCGGCGCTCGTTACACCGTTCAATGCGTCGGGCGCGGTCGACCACGACACGCTTGCGAACATCCTCGAATTCCAGCTGAAAGCCGGAGTCAATGGCTTCGTGCCGCTTGGATCGACGGGCGAATATTACGCGCTCACGCACGACGAGCGCCGCGCTATTCTCAAGACGGTGCTGGAAGTCGTGGGCGGGCGCGGAACGCTCATTGGTGGCGCGAACGGCTCGTCCACGCGCGAAGTCATCGAGCAGACGCGCCTCGTGCGCGACGCGGGCTATGAGAACGTGCTCATCGCTCCTCCGTACTACGCACTGCCCTCGCAGGAAGAGTTGATCGGCCATTACGCGGCAATCCTCGAAGCGGTGCCGGACGTCAACGTGATTCTCTACAACTACCCGGTGCGCACGAACGTGGAAGTCGGCTTCGGCGTTCTGGATGCGTTCAAGGATCATCCGCGTGTCGTCGGCATCAAGGAAAGCAGCGGCAATCTGCTGCGCGCCATCGAGATCGGCGAGAAGTACAAGGATCACTATCAGCTCTCGTGCGGCTCGGACGACCAGGCGCTCGACTTCTTCCTGTGGGGCGCGACGAGCTGGATCTGCGGCCCGGCGAACTGTTTCGTCAAGCCGGTCGTCGAGTTCTACAACAAGTTCGTGGCTGGCGATATCCGCGGCGCGCAGAATGTCATGCGCTCGCTCTTCCCGGTCATGGCCACGATGGAAGCCGGCAAGTTCGTGCAGAAGGTGAAGTACGGCTGCGAGCTGGCCGGCTTCAAGGTCGGCGCTGCCCGCATGCCGCTGAAGCCGCTGACCGAGGAAGAAAAGGCCGACTTCCGCGCGGTATTCGAAGCCGCCCAGGCCTGACCCGCACGCCGGCGCCGCGTGAGCGCCGGCGAACCTCCTTCGGTGGGAAGTGGAGAATGACGAGACATAGTTTCAGGTGCATCGAGGGTCACACGGAAGGCATGCCCGTTCGCATGGTCATCGAGGGCGCGCCGTCGCTCGCGGGGCAGTCCATGGCTGAGCGCCGTGAGGACTTCGTCGGGCGATACGACTGGATTCGCCGTTCGCTCATGCTCGAGCCGCGCGGCCACTCGCACATGTCCGGCACGCTCTTGTATCCGCCCGTGTCGGCCGATGCCGATATGAGCCTGCTTTTCATCGAGACTTCGGGCTGCCTTCCGATGTGCGGCCACGCGTCCATCGGCTCGGTTTCGTTCGCGCTCGAAGCGGGGCTCGTGAAGCCGAAAACGCCGGGCATCGTCGTGGTCGACGTGCCAGCCGGGCAACTGAAAGCACGTTATGAACATGACGGCAACCGGATAACGTCGGTGCGCTTTACGAACGTGCCGAGTTTCCTGCTTCATCGCGATCTTGAAGTCGTGCACCCGAAGTTCGGCAAGCTGACCATCGACATTGCCTACGGCGGCAATTTCTATCCGATCGTGGAAGTCCAGCCGAATTTCCCCGGATGCGAACATTTCAGCCCGCAAGCGTTGCTGGAATGGGGGCGTCAGATGCAGGCGATACTGAATGCATCGATCGATGTCGTCCATCCCAACAACCCGCTCATTCGCGGCGTCAAACACTGCATGTGGACCGGCGCGCCCGTTTCGAAGGATGCGGACGCGCGCGCCGTGGTGATTGCCGGAGAGAGCCTGATCGACCGCTCGCCGTGCGGCACCGGCACCTCTGCGCGAGTCGCGCAACGATATGCTCGCGGGCTTCTCGAGGATAATCAGGCTTTCACGCATCAAAGCCTGATTGGCAGTTGCTTCATCGGGCGCGTCGAATCGACGACCACGCTCAACAGCGGCCTTGAAGCCGTGCTTCCCAGCGTTGAAGGGCGCGCGTGGATCACTGGCCGCTCGGAGCATTACGTGGACGACGAACAACCCTATGCGCGTGGTTTCGACCTTCAGGAGTTCGCCAAGTGAGCGCCGTACCCCATGAATCCGCGGTGATCGAGCCGACTGCCGCGCCGCGCGAGTCGGCCGTCGTGATCGGCGGCGGCATTGTTGGCGTGTGCTGCGCGCTCTATCTGCAGCGCGATGGTTACGCCGTCACCCTCATCGACCCCGAGGCGCCTGGCAACAGCACGGCAAAGTGGAGCTGCGGGCAAATGGCGGTGAGCGAAGTGATTCCGCTTTCCAAGCCGGGCATCCTCATGAAGGTCCCGGGCTGGCTCATGGACCAGAAAGGGCCGCTCGCGCTGCGGCCGAGCGCATTGCCTGGCATCATCCCCTGGTTTATCCGTTTTCTGATGTGCGCGCGTCACTCGAAGATCGTCGATATCGCGCAAGCCATGGCGACGCTCACACACGATGTGTATGCCGATTACGCGCCGCTGCTCGACGCGTGCGGCGACAAGGCGCTCATGGGTGAACGCCCCATTCTGGAAGTGTTCGAGGACCCGAAGGGGCTCGAGCACGAGCTGCCGCATCTGGAACTGCGTGAGTCGCTCGGATTCGCGGTGCAGCGGCTGAATGCGAAAGAGATCGGCGACCTCGAACCGGCGCTCGCGGGCAAGTTCTCTCACGGGCTGGTCTTTCCTGACTGGCGCTCGGTTAGCGATACCATGGGGTTCATTGCCGCGCTAACCGGGAGTTTCATCGCACAAGGCGGCCGCCGCGTCAGAACGGAGGCGAGCCGCATTGACGAAGCGAATGGCCGGGCGACTGGCGTGACGCTCGCCAATGGCGAACGCGTCGAAGCGCAACACGTGGTGGTTGCCGCCGGAACGGGCGCACGACGCTTTTTCGGCGCGCTCGGCGTGAGCGTGCCGCTCGAAGGCATTGCCGGATACCAGGCGGTCATTTCGGACCCTGGCGTAGAAATCCGTCACTCGATCATCTATGCCGACGGCGGATTTTGCTTCACGCCCATGACGCGCGGCCTGCAAATTGGCGGAACGATCGAATTCGCGGGCAGGGGTGCCGAGCCCAACTTCAAGCGCGCCGACATCATCCTCGAAAAGGCGAAGCGCGTGTTGCCGGAGTTGCGCACGGCGAAGGTCGAATATGGCGTTGGATATCGTCCTTTTCTGCCCGACACGAAGCCTGTGATCGACCGCTCGCGCCGGCTCGGCAACGTATTCATGGCATTCGGCCACGGGCAGCTCGGGCTCACGCTCGGCGCCACGACGGGAAGACTGATCGCCGACATGGTGGCCGGGAGGCCGACCAAACAGGATCTCGCGCCGTTCAGCGCGTATCGGTTTTAACTGGAAACGGTCGGCGACAAGCTCATCAAATCGCACAATTGAATATCGGGTTGAACATGAAATCGTACGAAAAACTCTTCATCGACGGTCGCTGGGTGGCGCCGGTCAACAACGGCAGCTTCCAAACGGTAGACCCGAGCAACGAGCAGGTCATCGCAAAGGTTGCGGCCGCAACGGCAGAAGATGTCGACCTCGCAGTCAAGGCGGCGCGCAGGGCGTTCGATGAAGGCCCGTGGCCGCGCATGCGCGGCGCCGAGCGCGCCATGGTGCTTCGCCGGATCGGTCAGGGCATACGCGACCGTCTTCAGGCGCTCGCCGAAATCGAGGTGCGCGACAACGGCAAGCCGCTTCCCGAGGCACTCTGGGATCTTGGGGATGCAGCGGGCTGCTTCGAGTTTTACGCGGGCCTTGCCGAGAAACTCGACGAAAACGCCGAGACGGCCATCGCGCTCTCCGATGACCGCTTCAGCTCGGTCGCGCGCAAGGAGCCCATTGGCGTTGCCGGGGCCATCATTCCCTGGAATTTTCCGCTGCTGATGGCGGCATGGAAAGTGGCGCCTGCGTTGGCCGCAGGGTGCACGATGGTCCTCAAGCCGTCCGAACTCACGCCGCTCACCGCCCTCGAACTTGCGGACATCGCCGCGGCAGCAGACCTGCCGCCCGGCGTGCTGAACGTCGTGACCGGTTTCGGCAAGGATGCCGGCGCGGCGCTGAGCGAGCATCCGGGAGTCGACAAGCTTGCCTTTACAGGAAGCGTGCCGACCGGCAGCCGGATCATGCAGGCCGCGGCGCGCGACATCAAGAACGTCAGCCTCGAGCTGGGCGGCAAGTCGCCGTTCATCGTCTTCGACGACAGCGATATCGATGCGGCCGTCGAATGGATCATGTTCGGCATCTTCTGGAATCAGGGCGAGGTGTGCTCCGCCACGTCGCGCGTGCTCGTGCAACGCGGCATTTACGCAGCGCTGATCGAGCGGCTGAAGGAAGAAGCGCGCAAGATCACCATTGGCAACGGCTTGCACGAAGGCGTGCTGCTGGGGCCGCTCGTCAGCAAGGGTCAGTACGACAAGGTGCGGGAGGCCGTTCAGCGCGGCGTGGACGAGGGCGCGCGACTCGTGACCGGCGGCGGTCGGCCGGCGCACCTGGAGAAGGGGTATTTCATGGAGCCTGTCGTTTTCGCCGATGTTCCCACGCAAAGCTGGGTGTGGAACGAGGAAATCTTCGGCCCTGTTGTTTGCATCCGGCCTTTCGACGACGAGGACGAAGCCGTACGTTCTGCCAACGATTCGCGCTTCGGCCTGGGCGCTGCCGTCATGTCGCGTGATAACGCGCGGTGCGAGCGCGTCGCGCGCAAACTGCGTGCGGGTATCGTCTGGATCAACTGCTCGCAGCCGACGTTTACGGAAGCGCCGTGGGGCGGGTACAAACAGAGCGGCATCGGGCGCGAGCTGGGCGAGTGGGGCTTGAACAACTACCTCGAAACGAAGCAGATCACGCGCTACGACAGCGACAAGCCGTGGGGCTGGTACATCAGGTAAGGCGGGCCGATCATGCGCTGGAAGAAAACACTGCAACTCGTGGATGTGCACTGCGAGGGCGAAATTGGCAAAGTCATCACCGGTGGCGTCGTGGGCATTCCGGGTGAGACCATGCTCGACAAAATGAACTACCTCAACGAGGTGGACGACAGCTTGCGCCGGCTCGTCGTGCTCGAGCCGCGAGGCTCCCTCCAGATGTCGGTCAATCTGCTGCTGCCGCCCACTCGGCCCGAGGCCCACGCGGGCTTTATCGTGCTGCAGGCGGACAAGGCGCACCCGATGTCGGGCAGCAATGCGATCTGCGTCGTGACCGCCTTGCTCGAACTGGGCATGGTCGAGATGCAGGAGCCGGAAACGACCGTGGTGCTCGATACGCCCGCGGGCCTCGTAACGGCTCGCGCCAGCTGTCGCGAAGGCCGCTGCACGGCGGTGTCGCTGGACATGGTCCCGTCGTTCGTCGAGCAGCTCGACATCGCTATCGAAACTGCGCGGTTCGGCAACATCCGCGCGGATATCGCTTTCGGCGGCGTCTATTACGCGCTCATCGACGTCGATCAGGTCGGGCTGACGATTGCCCCGGAAAACGCACGCGAGCTCGCCGAACTGGGGGTGTCGCTAAAGGACGTGATCAATCGGCAGATACAGATTCAGCATCCGCTTTACCCGCAGATCAACGAAGTCGCCTACGTCATGTTCCGCAATCGCGTGAGCGACGAGTTGTATCAGACGTGCACGACCTTGCCTCCCGGCCGCGTCGACCGCTCGCCGTGCGGCACGGGAAGCTCGGCGAACCTCGCTACGCTCGCCGCCCGCGGGCGGGCAGACGTCGGGACGAAGCTGAAATCGCGCTCGACAATTGGGGGCGAATTCTCCGTTGAGTTGCTCGGCAAGACGGAAGTGGGTGGCCGCCCGGCTATCCTGCCGCGAGTGCAGGGGCGTGCGTGGGTGTACGGCATTCAGCAGATCGGGGTTGACCCGGACGACCCGCTGGCGGACGGATTCATGCTTAGCGATACGTGGGGCGCGGGATTTCCGAAGGTCTGAGGCAAGGGTTGGGCAATGTTAAACTGCTATGCACGCCCGCTTTATCGGGCCACGACGAAGGCGGGAAGTCCATGAGCAAAGCGACGAATGAGGCAGAGGCGGGTGTCCGCCGTCATGGCGGGCGATACATCTACGAAGAGCTGCGCAGGCAGATCCTGACGCTGCAGCTCAAGCCCGGCGCGCCGCTGGACGAAGTGTCGCTCGCGGAGCAATTCGGTCTTTCACGCTCTCCGGTTCGCGATGCACTCGCGCGGCTCATTAGCGAAGGGCTGGTCACGATCCTTCCCAATCGCACGACGCTCGTGACGCCGCTGGAGATCGAAGAGTTTCCCAAGTATGTATCGGCACTCGATCTCATCCAGCGCGCGGTTACGCGTCTCGCTGCGCTGCACCGCACGCAGGAGGACCTCGCGATTCTCCGCAAGGCCGACGACGCCTATATGCGCGCGGTCGAGAGCGGAGACGCCGAAGTGCTGACCGAGCGGAACAAGCAGTTGCACATGGCGATCGCGCATGCAGCGAACAACCCGTATTTCGTGGGGTATTACGAACGCCTGCTGGGCGAGGGGCAACGCCTGACGCATCTTCACTTCGACTATACCGTGACCTCTCCTCACGCGACCAGGCTGGGGAACGATCACAGCGAGATCATCGACGCCATTGCGCGCAAGGATGCCGATCTGGCAGAGCGGCTCGCGCACGAGCACACGATGCTTTTCCAGAAGCGGTTCCTCGATTACATGCGCCAGAACATGACGGAGTCGATCGCGATTGTCTGATTCGCGGTTGGACGCGGACGCTGAATCACAGCGTTCCGCGTCATCGGGTGCCACCGAGGCGGCGCCGCTCACCGAACGAGGAAGCCGTAAGTCAGCGGGTCACGCTCGTCCACGATCCAGGTCGCAAAGCCGCACACAAACGCCTTGCCTTCGACTTCCGGAATCACCGCCCTGAAGCCGCCGACCATCGTCTCGCTGAGTACACGTCCCTTGAAGACGGTGCCGATGATGGACTCATTCACAAGGGTCTCGTCTTTGCCGAGTTCGCCACGCAGGTACAACTGGGCGACGCGTCCACCTGTGCCGGAGCCGGTCGGCGAGCGGTCCACTTCGCGGTCCGCGAACACGCAGCAGTTGGCTTGCGTCGAGCCTTCGTGCCGTGGTGCGTTGGC
>DATBXG010000687.1:0-5784 GCA_036514415.1 Paraburkholderia sp. | reverse complement strand
CAGGAGCTTCGCCACGGCCAGCGGCTGCAGGTCTTCATTCGACTCGACGAGGATCGCGCGATCTGCGCCAATGGCCAGCGCCGTGCGCAGCGTTTCCTGCGCTTGCGAAACACCGCACGAAACCGCGATGACTTCGGTCGCGACACCCGCTTCCTTCAGACGCACCGCTTCTTCCACGGCGATTTCGTCGAACGGGTTCATCGACATCTTCACGTTGGCGATGTCGACGCCCGTGCCGTCCGACTTCACACGAACCTTCACGTTGTAGTCAACGACCCGCTTCACTGCTACCAGAACTTTCATCATTGTCCCTATTCGCACTACTCGTTCACGTCAACGCATCATTCGCGCCAATCCCGGTAATCCGCCGCGCATCGGCCGATGCACACCGCACCCTATCGTGTACAGCATGACGACGCGAACATTTCATAGTCCTAATCCATTCTCATGGAGAATCATCACCTGCCACAGACGCGTCCTCGCCACTCACCACACATTCGAGCCGAAGCGAAAGGCGCCGTGTGAATTTCGCAGTTCGCGCCCCACACTGCGACCTCAAAATTCCACGAAAAATTAGTCTTTAGCCAACATCCGCCCGTCAGTGTTTACACCGACAACGCCACCGTTACGCGCCCTGACTGCTGTTTGGCATCGCGCAATAGACTCCAACAAAACAACGACTTACGAATTTTACGAGGCACTGCAGGGTGACGTGAGATGCGAAAATCGTTTTGTTCGTGTTGACAGCACTGTAAGACGTCACTCATCATATGTCAACGAGCAAAAAATGACGCCAGGAGACGCCAGACACGGCTCAACGAGCACTCGAAAATTGAGGTGCGGCCTGCACGCTCGTGCCCCTCGCAATGATCGTCAACAGCAGTTCGCGGAACCTGCATTCCGCATACGTTTAGGCTTTGAACAGGAGAGTCATGGTGGCCAGTCACGACAAGGCACGGGTAGGTGTAGACATCGGCGGAACGTTCACCGATGTCGCACTGGAGCTGGGTGGAGAACTCTTTTCCACCAAAGTCCTTACGGATTACACGGCGCCCGAGCGCGCGATCATCAAGGGCGTGAGCATCGTTTCGGCAAAGGCTGGCATCGGGTTGAAGGACATTGGCGTCATCATTCATGGCACCACGCTTGCAACGAACGCACTTATCGAGCGCCGTGGCGCAAAGACGGCGTTCATCACCACGGAGGGTTTCCGCGACACCATCGAGATGCGCACGGAGAACCGCTTCGAACAGTACGATCTCAACATCAAGCTGCCGCCGCCGCTCATCGAGCGCTGCGATCGCTTCACGCTTGCCGAGCGGATCGACGCGCAAGGCGGCGTGTTGCTCGCCCCAACCGAAGCGCAGATCGACACGATCGCCAGCCGCATCGAACAAGGCGGTTACGAGAGCGTGGCTGTGGGTTTCATTCACGCGTATGTAAATGGCGTGCATGAGCGCATGATGCGCGACGCGCTCGAAAAGCGCCTGCCGCATGTCTCGGTGTCGATCTCCAGCGAAGTGTCGCCGCAGATCCGCGAGTTCGAGCGCTTCAACACGGTCTGCGCAAACGCGTACGTTCGCCCGATCATGAAGTCGTATCTCGACCGGCTGCTCGGCGAAGTGCGCGCGGCAGGCGCTGTCTGCCCCATTTTCATCATTCATTCAGGCGGTGGCATCGTCTCGATCGAAAGCGCATCGGAATTTCCGGTGCGCCTCGTCGAATCGGGTCCGGCAGGCGGCGCGATCTTCGCGGCGCATATTGCTGCGCGCTACGATCTCAACACAGTGCTCTCGTTCGATATGGGCGGCACCACGGCCAAGATCTGCCTGATCGACGACCTCACGCCGAAGACGGCCAACACGTTCGAAGTCGCGCGCACGTATCGCTTCAAGAAAGGCAGCGGCATGCCCATTTCGATTCCCGTCGTGGAGATGGTGGAAATCGGCGCGGGCGGCGGCTCGATCGCATCGCTCGATGTGATGCGCCAGATCCGCGTCGGCCCGCATAGCGCGGCTTCGGAACCGGGTCCCGCGTGCTATCAGCGCGGCGGCATGCAACCCACCGTGACCGACGCCGACCTGCTGCTCGGCCGCCTCGATCCCGCAAATTTTGCCGGCGGCAGCATCCAGCTGTCCGCCGACAAGGCGGCAGGTGCGATGGTCGAACAGGTCGGTGGCGCGATCAATCTGAGCCCGCAAGAAACCGCGTATGGCGTCGCCGAGGTCGTGGACGAGAACATGAGCAACGCGGCCCGCGTGCATGCCGTGGAAAGCGGCAAGGACATCGGCGACTACACGATGATCACGTTCGGCGGCGCGGGCCCGCTGCACGCCGCGCGTCTGTGCGAAAAGAGCGGCATCAGGAAGTTCATCGTGCCGCCGGGTGCGGGCGTGGGGTCCGCGATCGGCTTTCTGCGCGCGCCGTTCGGCTATGAAAGCGTGCGCAGCGCGACCATGCGCTTCAACGACTTCGACGCGGACGTGCTCAACGAAATCGTCGGCGAACTGAGCGAAGAAGCCCTGCGTTTTGCGCGCCAGGGTTCCGGCGACGCCGAGCCCGAAGTCGAAGTGAAGGCGTTCATGCGTTATGTCGGTCAGGGCTGGGAAATTCCCGTTGCGTTCCCGTATCGCAAGTTCAACGCCGAAGATCGCGAAGCGTTCACACAGGCGTTCACCCATGCGTACACGCAATATTTCGGCCGCCCGATCGATGGTCTCGACATCGAAATCGTAAGCTGGGCCGTGAAGGCCAGCTCCCAGCTTCCGCCCGTCGAGCGTTTGAAGCTGCTCACGTCGCGCGACGCCGTCGTGCCGCCGAAGACGCGCGAGATCTTCGACGCCGCGCTCCATCGCTTCGTCGCTGCTGCCATCGTCGAACGCGCCTCGCTCAAGGTCGGCGAAAGCGTCATAGGTCCTGCGATCATCGTCGAGCCGGAAACGTCGACGCTCGTCACCTCCTCCTTCGACGCCATGGTTCAGCCCGATGGCTGCCTGCTCGTCGTCGCCAAAGAATTGACTGCCGCCAAGGCCAATCAGGAGTAAAGCATGTCGCTCAGCAATCTCGATACGATCCATATGCAGGTCATGTGGAATCGCCTGATTTCCGTCGTGGAAGAACAGGCCATGGCGCTCATCCGCACGGCGTTCAGCACCAGCGTGCGCGAAGCGGGCGATCTGTCCGCGGGCATTTTCGACAAGCGCGGCCGCATGCTCGCGCAGGCCGTCACGGGCACGCCGGGCCACGTGAATACGATGGCCGAAGCCGTCGAGCATTTCATGAACGACATCGGCGTCGAGCGTATGTACGAAGGCGACGTATACCTCACGAACGACCCCTGGAAAGGCACCGGCCACCTGCACGATTTCACCGTCGTTTCACCCTCCTTCCACAACGGCGAATTGATCGGCTATTTCGCGAGCACCGCTCACGTCGTGGATATCGGCGGGCGCGGCTTTGGTCCCGATTCGCGCGAGATTTACGAAGAAGGTCTGTTCGTGCCGATCATGAAGCTGATCGAACGCGGCGAAGTCAATCGTGATCTCGTGAATATCCTGCGCAACAACGTGCGCGAAGCCGACAAGGTGGTCGGCGATCTCTATGCGCTTGCCTCGTGCAACGAGACGGGCCACAAGCGCCTGATCGAAATGCTCAAGGAGTTCGAACTCGAGGACGTGGAAGGCATTGGCGAATTCATTCTCGCGCGTAGCCGCGAAGCGACGCTCGAACGCATTGCCGCACTGCCGAAGCAAACGCAGACGAACGAGATGACGCTCGATGGCTACGATACACCGGTCAAGCTCAACGTCACGCTCACGGTCGCCGACGATCACCTGCTCGCCGATTTCGCGGGCACGTCGCCTTCGAGCCCGTATGGCATCAATGTGCCGCTGCTGTATGCGAAGGCCTATGCGTGCTATGGCCTCAAGTGCATCATCGCGCCCGAAGTGCCGAACAATGCTGCCTCGCTCGAACCATTCCGCGTGCAGGCGCCAGAAGGCTGCATTCTCAACGCGCAACGCCCGAGCCCTGTCGCCGTGCGCCACGTGCTCGGCCACTTCGTGCCCGACCTGGTTCTCGGTGCGTTGAACAAGATCCTGCCGAACCGCGTGCCTGCCGAAGGCGCGGGCGCACTCTGGAATCTGCACGTGAGCGCGCGAGCCGCGCAGGACGGTTCGGGCCTCAAGGGCAGCGAAATCCTCATGTTCAACAGCGGCGGCACGGGCGCGCGCGCGGAACTCGACGGTCTTTCGGCCACGGCGTTTCCAAGCGGCGTGCACGCGATGTCGGTGGAAGCCACCGAGCAGGTCGGCCCGATCGTGGTCTGGCGCAAGGAAATGCGCTCGGGCTCGGGCGGCGCCGGGCAGTATCGCGGCGGCCTCGGGCAGATCGTCGAAATCGGTCCGCGCGAAGGCTATCAGTTCCGCTTCAACGCGATGTTCGATCGCATCGATCATCCGGCAAGCGGCCGTTCGGGCGGCAAGGAAGGCGCGGCCGGACAGGTCACGCTTTCCGATGGCACGCGCATGAAGGGCAAGGGCACGCAGTTCGTCGCTGAGCACGAGCGCGTCACGCTCTCGCTGCCGGGCGGCGGCGGCGTAGGCGCACCGGCGCAACGCGATCACGCAGCGCTGCTGCGCGACATCCGCAACGAATACATCTCCGAAGCGCAGTTGCGCGACGACTACGGCCTCACGCTCGACGCCCTCACGGCATCGAACTCACAGTAAGGAGCAACGCATGACCGACATCACCAAGCCGCCGTTCAAGAACATCCTGATCACGGGCGCGGGCGGCGCGCTGGGCTCCGTGCTGCGTGACAGCCTGCGTCCCTACGCACAGACGCTGAGCCTCAATGCGCGTCAATCACTAGGTGAAGTGCGCGAGAACGAAAAGCACTTCATTTGCGATCTCGCCGATCGCGACGCCGTGTTCGAGATGCTCAAGGGCGTGGACATGGTCATCCACATGGGCGGCGCGCCGCGCGAGAACACGTTCCAGGTCATACTCGATTCGAATATCGTCGGCAGCTATAACATTTACGAGGGCGCGCGCCAGGCCGGAGTGAAGCGCGTGATTTACGCTAGCTCGGTGCACGCGATCGGCTTCTACGAATGCACGCAGACGATAGACGCGCACGTCCCGCAACGCCCGGACAGCCTGTATGGCGTGAGCAAGACCTTCGTCGAAAACCTCTCGCGCTACTACTTCGACAAATTCGGCATCGAGTCGGTGTGCCTGCGCATCGGCTCGTGCTTCCCGAAGCCGGTCGATCGCCGCATGCTCGCGACCTGGCTTTCGTATGAGGACTTCTCGCATCTGTGCGTGCAGTCGATCATGACCCCGAGCGTCGGCCATATGATCGTGTATGGCAACTCGAACAACAGCGCGAACTTCTGGGACAACACGCAGTCCGCGTACCTCGGCTATCGCCCGAAGGATTCCGCCGATGCATATCGCGCCGAAGTCTATGCGAACACGGAAGTGGGCGATCCGCGCAACCCGGCTGTGCGCTTTCAGGGCGGCCAGTTCGCCGCGGACGGCCACTTCGAAGACCCGAAGGATAACTGAGCACCGCTTCCCCACCGATCTATCTGGAACGCACTGAGATGGCACAGCATGCAATCAAGCCTCACTACGACGTGGTGATCGTGGGCGGCGCAGTCGTTGGAAGCGCGACTGCGTATTTCCTCGCGGAGAATCCCGACTTCAACGGCTCGGTTCTCGTGATCGAGCGCGACTGGACCTATGCGAAGTCGGCAACCGCGTTGTCGAGCGCGTCGA
>DATBXG010000686.1:0-3645 GCA_036514415.1 Paraburkholderia sp. | reverse complement strand
CTTCGTTCCATCGGTACCTGATCCCTGGCCGAGCGCCAGCTTTCTTCTTCGCGCCACACTCCATGTTTGAACGCCTCACGAGCCTGATCTGCGGGACCGAGCCGATGAATGCGGTCTGGTCTCCCGACGCCACGCTGCAACGCATGCTGGATGTCGAGGCGGCGCTCGCGCGCGCCTCGGCCGCGCACGGCGTGATTCCGCAGTCGGCCGTGGCCGCGATCATCGAGGCTTGCTCGGCGGATCAGCTCGACGCGCCCGCGCTCGCCCGCGACGCCGCATTGGGCGGCAATCTGGCGATTCCGCTCGTCAAGCAGCTCACGGCGCGCGTGAAGGCCGCCGACCCCGAAGCCGCCAAGTACGTTCACTGGGGCGCCACGAGCCAAGACATCATCGATACGGCCACGGTGCTGCAGTTGCGCGATGCGCTCGCGCTCATCGAGCGCGGCATCGATTCGCTGTGCGCGACGCTGGCCGACCTCGCGCGCACGCATCGCTCGACACCCGCGGTGGGGCGCACGTGGCTGCAGCAGGCGCTGCCCATTACGCTCGGCCTGAAGTTCGCGCAGTGGCTCGACGCCATGCTGCGCCATCGCGAACGGCTCGCGGCGCTGCGCGAGCGCGCGCTCGTGCTGCAGTTCGGCGGCGCGGCCGGCACGCTCGCAAGCCTGCGCGACGCCGCGCCGAAGGTGAGTGCCGCACTCGCGCAGGAACTCGGTCTCGCGTCGCCCGCGTTGCCGTGGCATACGCAGCGCGACCGCATTGCTGAGGCCGCTGCGTTCTTCGGCATGCTCATCGGCACGCTCGGCAAGATCGCCCGCGACATTTCCCTGCAGATGCAGACTGAAATCGGCGAGCTGGCCGAGCCGGCAGCGGCAGGCAAGGGCGGCTCCTCGACCATGCCGCACAAGCGCAATCCCGTGGGTTGTGCAGCAGTCCTGACGGCTGCCACGCGCGCGCCGGGCCTCGTCGCGACGGTGTTCGCGGGCATGGTTCAGGAGCACGAGCGCGCGCTCGGCGGCTGGCAAGCCGAGTGGGATGCGCTGCCCGATCTCGCGCGCCTCGCTGGCGGCGCGCTCGCGCAGATCGAACAAATCGCGGGCGGACTCGAAGTGAGGCCCGAACGGCTCGCGGCGAATCTCGACACCACACACGGTCTCATTCTCGGCGAGGCGGTGATGCTTGCGCTCGGCGACCAGATCGGCCGCCTCGACGCGCATCATCTCGTCGAGCACGCATCGAAATCGGCAGTACAAAGCGGCCGCACGCTCTATGAAGTCCTCGCGGCGGAACCCGCTGTCACCCGTCACCTGGACGAAGCGCGCCTGAAGGCGCTGCTCGATCCCGCCAACTACGTGGGCGAAGCGCACGCTTTCGTCGACGCCGTGCTCGCGTCGTACGAGAGACGTGAAAAACCGCGCACGTCCCATTGACCATTAAAGAAGACACACGAGGAGTAACACGCATGCCTTACGCAGCCGTCAACGACACGCACCTGTTCTATCGCATCGACGGTGCGGCGAACCGCAAGGCGCCGTGGGTGGTTCTGTCGAATTCGCTCGGTAGCGACGTGTCGATGTGGACGCCACAGCTCGCCGAATTCACGAAGCACTTCCGCGTGCTGCGCTACGACACGCGCGGCCATGGCCACTCGGCAGCGCCGCAAGGCCCGTACACGATCGAGCAACTGACCGGCGACGTGATCGGCCTGATGGACCAGCTCGGCATCGAGCGCGCGCATTTCGCCGGCGTTTCGATGGGCGGCCTGACCGGCGTCGGCGTCGGCGCCCGTTACGCCAACCGCATCGATCGCCTCGTGCTGTGCAATACGGGCGCGAAGATCGGCTCGCCGGAAGTGTGGGGGCCGCGTGCGGCGAAGGCACGCAGCGAAGGCATGCTCGCGCTCGCCGACGCGGTGCTGCCGCGCTGGTACACGCCTGAATTCATCGCGAACAATGCGCTCGTCATGTCGCAGGTGCGCGATGTGTTCGTGCATACCGACAACGAGGGCTACGCTTCGAACTGTGACGCGCTCAACGCGACCGACCTGCGCGGCGAAGCGGGCTCGATCAAGGCGCCCACGCTCGTGATCTCGGGTACGCACGATCTGGCGGCCACGCCCGCGCAAGGGCGCGAACTGGCCGCATCGGTGCCGGGCGCGCGCTATGTCGAACTGAACGCCGCGCACATCTCGAACGTCGAGCTGGCGGACGAATACAACAAGATCGTGGTCGATTTCCTGCTGGGGGCGTGATGAACGACGAGGAGCGCTACGAAGCGGGCATGCAGGTGCGCCGCGCGGTGCTGGGCGACGCGCACGTCGATCGCTCGATCGCCAACCGCACGGAAGTGACCGAGGAATTCCAGAACCTCATCACGCGCTATGCGTGGGGCGAGATCTGGACGCGCGAAGGGTTGCCGCGCCACACGCGCAGCCTGCTGACGATCGCGATGATGGTCGCGCTCAACCGCAGCGAGGAACTCGCGTTGCACCTGCGTGCGGCGCGCAACAACGGCGTCACTCGCGACGAGATCAAGGAAGTGCTGCTGCAGACGGCGATTTATTGCGGCGTGCCGGCCGCGAACTCGGCGTTCCATCTCGCCGATCGCATTTTCCGCGAGCAGGACGGCGAGCAGGCCTGATTCTGCGATGATGAAGCGCGGGGCCGGCGCCCCGCGTTCAGTCGAACACCAGCGACTCCATGTTGCGCACGCGATAAAACAGTTGCGTGTCGCTGTACATTGCGTGCCCTTGCGATACTAAAGACTCCTACTCTTCAGGCTGCACGTCGGCCACGTAGCGGCGCAGGCAGGCGAGCAGGGCGGCTTCCTCGGCGCGGCTCGCGGCGTCGCTGGCCGAGCCCGCGTCGCGCTCTTCGCCGAACATGGCCGCGGGCGCGGCGATCGTATCGACCACGCGGCCGCCGCGAAAGACGCGGATCTGATGGGTCGCCTCCAGATACTCGGCGATCCAGTGGACGCCCTCGATATGCGTGCCGGTGCGGACTGGCATCTTCATGAGATTCCCTCCTGGCGCAGTGCACGTGCGTGGATGCGCGCTGCGGCTCAATGGCGCAATGGCGTTTGCCGTGGCGGATAAGGCAACGATACGCCGATGGCGCGCTCCGTGCTTGAACCGTGAGCGCGGCCCGCTCGGGTACACCTGTGCAAACCCGTTCCCTGCGCCGATCCCTGAAACTGGCGGCGGAAAAAGAAAGGGCGGCCCGAAACCGGGCCGCCCGTGCGGCACATCACTGAGTGAAATGAGGCGCGAGCCAACGCTCGCGCGTCGCGCGTTACTGGACCGTGGCGAGCACGTCGCGCACCGTGCCGAAGAGGCGTGCGATTTCCTCCTCGCTCACGATGAGCGGCGGCGAGAACGCGAGAATGTCGCCCGTGAAGCGGATCAGCACGCCCGCCTCGAAGCACTTCACGAAGACTTCATAAGCGCGCGCACCGGGCGCGCCGTCGCGCGACTCGAGTTCGATGCCGGCGACGAGGCCGAGATTGCGAACGTCCTTCACGTGCTTCTCGCCGCGCAGCGCGTGCGCGGCAGCCTCGAACTTCGGTGCGAGCGAGTGGGCGCGCTCGAAAAGGCCCTCACGGCGATACAGGTCCTGCGTCGCGATCGCGGCGGCGGCGGCCAGC
>DATBXG010000685.1:0-2578 GCA_036514415.1 Paraburkholderia sp. | reverse complement strand
CAGACGCTCGCGGCCGGCCATGCCGATCGCGCCGAGCGATTCCGGCTCATCCGTTTCGCCGTCGCCGAGGAAGGCCCAGACCTTGCGGCCTTCGGTCTTCGCAATGCCGCGCGCCTGCATGTACTTCATGAAGCGTGCCTGGTAGATCGCCATGATCGGGCCAAGGCCCATCGAGACGGTCGGGAACTGCCAGAAGTCCGGCATCAGCCACGGGTGCGGGTACGACGAAATGCCGCCGCCGTCCACTTCCTGGCGGAAGTTGTCGAGCTGCTTCTCGGTCAGGCGGCCGAGCAGGAACGCGCGCGAGTAGACACCCGGCGACGAGTGGCCCTGCACGAACACGAGGTCGCCGCCATGCTCGGCGGAGGGCGCGTGCCAGAAGTGGTTGTAGCCGACGTCATAGAGCGTGGCTGCCGACGCGAACGAGGCGATGTGGCCGCCCACGTTGGTGTGCTTGCCCGCGCGCAGGACCATGGCCATGGCGTTCCAGCGCGTGTACGAGCGAATGCGGTGTTCGATGTCCTGGTCGCCGGGGTTCCTGGCCTGGTTGGCGACGGGGATCGTGTTGATGTACGGCGTGTTCGCCGAGAACGGCAGATGCTCGCCATGCACGCGGGCGAACTCGATCTGCTTCTCGATGAGGTAGTGGGCGCGATCAGGGCCGACCGTCGAGATGACGCCGTCCAGCGCTTCGAGCCATTCGGCAGTTTCCTGGGGATCCTCGTCCTTGTCGGCGGCAACGTACTTGAGGACTTCGTCGGGTACAGCGGACATGCTCGTCTCCTGGGTGTAGGGGAACGCTGTTGATCGGACCATGTTGGCGGCGACGCTCGAGACGTGACCGGGCCAACCGCAGCAGCTTCGGGGCGATTGTAATGACCCCTCCAGCCGTCGCGCAACAAAATTTTCGAATTGCGAGATGTGATTTTATAATGTGGAAAATTGCTGCAGCGCACGCTTAATCGTTCGCGCCCTTGTGCCGATAACGGCCAGTTTGCACCCGTTTATCGGCGAATTACCGCTTTTTTCGCGGCATTTCCGTGTCTTACGCTGAGCTACAATCCTTGCCATGTTGACCGAACGGCTTTTCGCACGCTCGGCGCGGCCGCCCGGAACGCCCGGCGAGTCGTCGCCGTCCCGCTGGCACCACGGACCCTGGTGGTCGAATTCCTATTTGCTGACGCCGCTCCTGTCGATCCTGGTCTTCCTGATCGTCATGAGCCTGATCTTGTGGAGCCTCAACCGCCGCGAGCAACAGCAGCAGGAAGACACGCTCTACCGCAATGTCGCGTGGGCCCAGCAGCAGATCCGGCTTTCCATGACAGGCGCGCAGGAGCAGCTGCAGGCGCTCGCACGCGATCTGGCCGCCGGCCACTCCGATCCACAGTATTTCCAGACGTCCACCACGGACATCATGCAGGGTCACCCTGAGATCCTGTATCTGAACTGGTATACGAGCCAGCAGGAACCGAGGTGGCCCAACACGGCCATGCCGGTGTTCGGCCAGCGCCTTGCCAAACCCAACGACTCGCAGATGGACGAGGCCGTGAAGGCCGCGTTCGCCGAAGCACGCTCGACGCGCCGCCAGGTCTATTCGCCGCTCATCTACGACGACGTCGGCAACGGCTACATCACGCTGCAGACGCCGGTATACCGCGATCGCGAATTTCTTGGCACGATCGCGGCCGTGTTCTCGGTCGAAGGGATCCTGAAGCACGACATCCCGCCCGAGCTGTCGGCCAAGTACAAGATCTCGCTCCTCGACGCGAACAACCGCGAGCTGGCCACCACCTCGACGCGCCCGCGCCTGCCGCGCGACGTCTACTACGACCTGCCGCTCGACCCGCCGGGCCAGGGTGTTTCGGTGCGCGTGTACTCGTATCCGCAGATGACCAACTTCACGAACAACACGCTCGTGTGGCTGGTCGCGGGTCTGTCGTGCTTCGTGCTGTGGAGCCTGTGGAGCCTCTGGAAGCACACGCGCCAGCGCTTCGAGGCGCAGCAGGCGCTCTACGCGGAAGCGTTCTTCCGCCGCGCGATGGAGAACTCGGTGCTGATCGGCATGCGCGTGCTCGACATGCACGGCCGCATCACGCACGTGAACCCGGCGTTCTGCCGCATGACCGGCTGGGATGAAAGCGACCTCGTGGGCAAGAACGCGCCGTTCCCGTACTGGCCGCGCGACGCCTACCCCGAAATGCAGCGGCAGCTCGACATGACGCTGCGCGGCAAGGCACCCTCCTCGGGCTTCGAATTGCGCGTGCGCCGCAAGGACGGTTCGCAGTTCCACGCACGGCTCTATGTCTCGCCGCTCATCGACAGCTCGGGCCGCCAGACCGGCTGGATGTCGTCGATGACCGACATCACGGAACCCAAGCGCGCGCGCGAAGAGCTCGCCGCCGCGCACGAGCGCTTCACCACGGTGCTGGAAAGCCTCGACGCGGCCGTCTCCGTGCTCGCCGCCGACGAAGCTGAACTGTTGTTCGCAAACCGCTACTACCGCCACCTCTTCGGCATCCGTCCGGACGGCCACCTCGAACTGGCCGGCGGCGGGGGCTTCGACTCGGCCAGCGCCTCG
>DATBXG010000684.1:0-7305 GCA_036514415.1 Paraburkholderia sp. | reverse complement strand
ATAGCCGCCGATGATGCGCGGCCTGAGCACGAACACGATCGCGCCGTAGCAGCAGGCAATCGCCACGGCCGTCGCTACGCCGTGCCGCGCGAGGGTGCGAGCCTCGGCCGGGCGATTGCCGCCCAGCGCCTGGGCGACGAGCGTCGAGGTCGCCACGCCGATCGAAAGCGGAGTCATGTAGAGCACCGCGCCGACGTTGCCGGCGATCTGGTGCCCGGCCAGCGTGGTCGTCCCCATGCGCGCGATGAAGATCGCCATGAACGTGTACGACGTCACCTCGATGAGGTACGACAGCCCCATCGGAATGCCGAGCTTGAGCAACTCGGCCTGGCGCCGCCACTCGGGCCAGCAGAAGTGCTTGAAGATTTCGAACGGCGCGAACACGTCGACGCGCGTGAGCGCGAGCGCCGCGCACAAGGCGAGCGCCCAGTTGATCGACGTGCTCGCGAGCGCGCAGCCAGGGCCGCCGAGCGCCGGCACGCCGAGGCCGCCGAAGATGAGCCAGGTGTTGAGCGGGACCTTGAGCGCGAGCGCCCCGACTTGCAGGAACATCACGAGACGCGGCCGCCCTACGGCGTTGGCGAGCGAGCTGTAGATGCGAAAGGCCAGTGCCGCGGGCAGCCCGAACGAGAGCAGCCGCAGGTAGCCGACTGTGCGCTCGCGCAGCGCTTCGGGCGCGCGCGCCAGGTCGAGCAGCGGGCCAGGAAAGTAGAGGATCGCGAAGCCGAGCGCCATCAGCACGAGCGCGAGCCAGAACGCCTGGCGCACTTCGAGTCCGATTTCAGTGTCCTTGCGCGCGCCGTAGAGTTGCGCCGCGACGGGCTGCAGGGCGCTGAGAATGCCCGTGAGGGCGATATAAACCGAGACGTAGATCGACGAGCCCAGGCCGAGCGCCGCGAGGTCGAGCGCCGAGTAGCGGCCGACCATCGCGGTGTCGATCACGCCGAACGCGATGATCGCGAGCTGGCCGATCAGCACCGGCCACGCGAGCGCAGCGATGCGCCGGACGTCGCCGAGGAATGAGAGTGCCACCGCGGCCTCAGTCGGGGCGCTTGCGCCAGACGTGCGGCTTCTTGAGCGGGGTCTTCGGACGGTCGATGCGCACGTACAGGCGGAAGCGCTCGTCGCGGTCGGCGACGCGGCGGCCTTCCCACACGAGCTTCCACACGTAGTCAGGCATCGAACTCGGCTCGCCGTAGTCCTGGGTGTCCTGGCGCAGGATCACGTCGCAGTTCTCGTCGAACGCGAAATGCATCTTGCCGAAGTAGGCGAAGGTGGCGATCTGCGCGTCGCCGAGGCGCACTGGCGAGATGCACTGATAGTCGGCGGGCAGGTGCGCTGCGATCTGCTCGGCGACGTCCTTGTAGGTCCGGCTGTAGTTCACGACCGGCAGCCAGAGCGTCATGAGCAGCACCCACATGAGCGTGGTACCGCCGCTCGAGAGCACGACGCTGCGCCACAGCACCTTCGGATGGCGCGCCACGCGCCACTGCACGAGCACCATCCAGCACACGGTGACGGCCACCGCGCACGCGAACGAGAGAATCTTGAACTGCGGCACGAATCCGGGCGCGAGGCGCGCGAGATTGCGCGCGAGCGGCGCCGGGAAACCGGTCATGCCCGCGAGCCACACGAGCCATACGAAGGTGCCGAGTATCGTGAAGCTCAGCACCGCGAACCAGTCGATCGCATTGATCGCGCCGCGCTTGAGCGTGGGCAGCGCGAAGGTGGCCAGCACCGAAAGCGCGGGCAGCACGAGCATGAAGAGCCGGTTCGATTCGTGGCTCTGCACGATCACGAGGATGAGCAGCGGCACGATCACCGAGAGCGGAATCGCGATGTGCGGCTTGCGGCGCAGTCCGGCCCAGCTCACGAAGGCCCAGATCGCGAGCGGCCATGCGGGCCACGTGAAGAGCGGCAGGTTCTTTGCCGCATAGCGCAGCACGTAGCCCGGCGGGCCCGCGAAGGCGTTGACGTTGGTGCGCGCCCACTGGTTGAGGAACCAGACGGCGTCGTCGGGGTACAGGTGCAGCGCCGCGAGCGGCCACGAGGCCGAGACCGCGAGCGCGACGGGCAGGCCCGCGACGAGGAGCCAGCGCGAGCGCGTTTCGGGCGCGCTGGCGAGCATGGCGAGCGTGCCGATGAGGAGCGCGCCCACGAGCACGGGGCCGCTCGACAACATCACGATGCCCAGCGCGAGACCCCACCAGATCGCGCCCTGGACCGGCTTGTCGATGGCGCGCACGACGCCGTACAGGAGCATCGCGATGCCCACGAACTGCATGAGCTGCGGGGTGGTCTCGTGGCCGCGCTCGGCCAGGCCGAAGCACGCCAGCAGCACGAGCAGGGCGCCGTCGCCGAGGGTGCGGCCGTAGTCGCGCGGCTCGGGCTCGCCGCCGAACGCATACTTGAACGGCTGCACTTCGGGCCGGCGGCCCAGCAGATAGGCGCTGTACCAGACGAACGCGCACGAGAGACAGAACAGCACGCCCGTGGCGATGCGCGAGGCGTTGCTCGCGTCGACCCACGGCGCGAAAAGGCGGATGCAGGCGGCGCCCAGCCAGTAGCCGAGCGGACCGTTCTCGGTCACGTACTTGCCGACGAGATTCGGCAGCATCCAGTCGTGCGAGGTGCCGCCCGCCATCGTCCACATCACGCCGAAGCCCGCCGCGTCCTCGTTCTTCCACGGGTCGCGGCCAAAGAGCCCGAACGCCGCGAAGACGATACAGATGGTCAGCAGCAGCCAGCGCGGCAAGGCGCTGGTGGCGGAGGCGGTCAGTCGAATGGCTGGCTTCATGCAGTACGAAGTGAGACGGATAAACCCGGCGTGCTCGAGCAGGTGGCGCGCACGCAGGGGAAAGCGGGCTCGCGGGGCAGACGGTACACCCGGCCGTCCGCCGCGCAGCAATCCGGCATTCTAGCCGGGCCGGCAACCGCGCGTCACCGCACGAGCAGCGGGCTAATCCACAGAAACACCTGAAACAGGGCAGTAAGTCGCACCCGCGAGCCGCCTGAGTGGCGGCGCAAACGTGGCGCAAGCAACAAAAAAGGGCAGCGTACGCTGCCCTTTTTTGAGTACTTTCAATGCGGGACCGGCCGGAAGCCGGTGCGGCGAAGCATTTACTTCGCGGCCTTGCCCGAGGCGCGTGCGCCGAACTTCTTGTTGAACTTCTCGACACGGCCGGCCGTGTCCATGATCTTTTGCGTGCCCGTGTAGAACGGATGCGATTCCGACGACACTTCGATCTTGGCGAGCGGGTAGGTCTTGCCGTTGAATTCGGCGGTTTCGCGCGTCTGGATGGTCGAGCGGGTCACGAACCTGAAGTCGTTCGAAACGTCGACGAACAGGACTTCGCGGTAATTCGGGTGAATGCCTTCTTTCATGATTATTCCTTAAATCTGGCGGTAGCCAACCCGCGTGCCCCCAGCACCATGCTGAAGAACCGTTCGCGCGAGCCACTTACCCAAGGTCGAGAGACGGCAATTATGCCAGAAAATCAGCCGGTTGGCGATTTTTTGAGGCCCCGCGTGGCAGATTCTCAGGCAGGCTGGCCGGCCAGTACTCCCACGCGCGCCGGGTCCTGGCGGTAATAGCGCGCGAGGAGCCGGTAAAGCTCGGGATATTCGGCCTCGAACGCCTTCGGCTTGACGAACAGCGCCTCGCTGCACACCGCAAAGAACTCCGACGGGTGGTCGGCGGCATAGGGATCGATCAGCGAATCGCGCTCGAAACGCGCCCAGCGGCGCTCCGGCACGGCGTCCACCTTGTCGCAGAACTGGTCGTAGGCGTTGTCGAATACGTCGGCCCAGGCCTGCGCGTCGAGCGGCGCATGCCAGCGCCGAAAAAGGGGCGGATGACCGTCCGCCTCGCCGTTGAGCATGTCGATCTTGTGCGCGAATTCGTGGATCACGACGTTGTAGGCGTCGCTGCCGTCGGTCATCTGGGCGTCTTCCCACGAGAGGATCACGGGGCCGCCTTCCCACGCCTCGCCGCTTGCATCGTGCTCCACTTCGTGCACCACGCCGTCCTCGTCCTCCACGGTCTTGCGGATCACGAATTCGCCCGGATACACGACCACGCCCACCCAGCCCTTGTAGAGATCGAGCGAAAGATTGAGCACGGGCAGCGACGCCTGCGCAGCGATCGCCACCGTCATCGGGTCGGTCAGTTCGAGGTCGTGCGCCGTCGAGAACTCCTTTTGCGCGATGAAAAGGCTCGTCAGCTCGCGCAGGCGGGCGAGGTCGGCGGCGCCGAGATGCGCGAGGAACGGCAGACCGGCGAGCGTGGCCTGCCAGAGCGCGTCGTCGATCGCATGGGTGCGCAGCGCCTTCTCGCGGCGCCGCGCGCCGAACCAGTGTGAGAGTTTCGAAAGCATCGCTTCGGGTGGGTGTTCGGGGGCTTGCGGTTGTCGTTCAGTCGATCTGCTTTTGCCAGGCGGCGAAGATCGCGCCGCACAAGGCCACGCCGATCAGGAAATAGAACCCGTCGAGCGAACTCAGAAAGCTTGCCTGCTGCGCGACCATGCGGCTGATCTGCGCGAGCGCAAGTCCGTGCGCTTCGCCCGCCGGGCGGCCCATGAGTTCGAATGCGTGCGTCAACGTGGCGTACGTGTCCTGGAACGCCGGGTTGAGCGGGTTCACGAACTCGGCGAGCCGCGTCTGGTGCAGCGCGAGCCGGTGCTGCTCGATGATGATAACCGTGGCCGTCGCGAACGATATCGTCAACTGCCGGACGATGTTTTTCAAGCGGTAACCGTGCGTGAATTCCTCGATCGCGAAGATGCGGAACGTGAGGTTGGCGACCGGCAGAACGATGAAGAGCAGCAACAGTCCGCGCAGGAGCAGTGGCGGGATGAGCCACGCCTCGCTTGCGTCCGGCGAGAGGCGCGTCATCCAGTACGAGATGAAGGCCGAGAGCACGAAGCCGGGCACGATGATCCACTTCTTGTGCGGGATGAGCTTCGCGTAGCGGAAATAGAAAAAGAGCGCGCCGGCCGAGATGAGCGAGGTGATGCCGGTGAGGCGGCCGGCGTTTTCAACGGGATAGTTGAATCCGCCTTCGAGCAGCCGCGAGACCAGGTAGCTGAGTGCCGTGCTCAGGTAGTAGTAGATCATGTAGAGCAGGAGGCCCACCTGGAAGGGCTTCTCGCGCAGCGCATGCAGGCGCATGAGCGGCTTCGGATGATGCCATTGGTGCCAGCCGAACCACGCGAGCGCCGTGAGCCCGACGAGCGTGAGCAGGATGATTTCGGGCGAGGTGCTGAAGAGCTCGAAGCGGACCTGCTGCATGGCGATCTGCAGCGCGCCTTGTGCGAGCGCGAAGATGACGTAAGGCCAGAAATGCGACTCGCCGCGCTCCTCGGGCAGCACGTGGCCCGAATCGGGCAGCGCGAGCAGGGCGAGCGCGGCATAGAGCACGCCCGCGGGCGCGGAAAAGGCGAACAGGGCGCGCCAGTCGAAATGCGAGACGAGCAGACCGCCTATGAGCGGCGCGAGCGCGCTGGAGAGCACGATGAGGATCAGGAACGCACGTGTGGCGACCGGGCGTTGCTGCGGCGTGAAGCTGATCTGGATGAGGATGCGGCAGGTGCCCATCATCGGGCCGATGAAGTAGCCCTGGAAGCCGCGCGCGAAGGCAAGTTCGATCGACGATTCGCACAGCGCCGCGGCAATCGCGCCGGCCGAGTAGAGCAGCAGGCAGCCGCCCACGTAGCGCCGGTAGCCCATGCGCTCCACAAACCATTGCTGCTGCAGGATGCCGAGCACGGCGCACACGGCGTAGGCGCTCGACGACCAGACGAGTTCGTCGGGCGACGCGTTGATGCCGCCCGCGATATAGCTCGTGAAGAACGAGAAGATCGCGTTGTCGTAATAGTCGAGACCGGTCGCGAGGGCGAGCACCCACGGGAAGAAATCGCCGCGCAGGCGCGCCGCGCTGAACATCGGCTCGCGGGGCTGGGCAGTGCTCATGCGGGTTCGTCTGGGTCGCGCGTTTTGCCGGGCTGGTGGGAGTGGGCTCCGGCCTCCTTGCGGCGCCGTGTGGCGGCGAGGCGCTGCTCGATCATCCGATCGGACGGCTCGCCCGCGAGACGCCGCTGCAGGTAGTCGAGGTCGTCGGCAAGCTCCGCGCGCACCGTCTGCGCTTCCTTCAACTCGCGGCGCACGGCGGCAATGCGGGTGTCCAGCGTTTCGATCTGCCGCGCGAGCGCGTCGGCGATCTGCTGAAGCGACTCCTGCGAATAGCGCCGGCGGCCCTCGCCAGCCTGCTCGAGCGGCCGCTTGAGCATTTCAGTGATGCCGTGCAGCGAGAAGCCGAGCGCGCGCAGCCGCAGGATGCGCGAAAACTGTTCGAGGTCGTGCTCGTCGTAAAGCCGGTAGCGGCCCTCGCTGCGCGACGGGCTGACGAGACCCCGCTCCTCGTAGTACTTGAGCGTGCGCGGCGTGACATTGAGCCGCTCGGCGGCGTCGCGCACCGTGAGCAGCGCAGGGGAATCCTTGGACATGGTGAGCACTTTTTCCGCGTTGGAGCGGGCAACGTCTTGTCGCGCATTATAGTTAAACGTGAACGTTCACGTACAGGTTTGGGCGCACGACGAGCCGGTGCCGGAAAAGAAAAACGCCCGCGAATTGCGGGCGTTTTGGTGTCCATCAACCGGGCGAGGGCATCAGCCGCCGCGGCGCATCATGTCGAAGAACTCGGAGTTGTTCTTGGTCTGACGGATCTTGTCGAGCAGGAATTCCATGGCCTCGACTTCGTCCATGTCGTGGATGAACTTGCGCAGCACCCAGATCTTCTGGAGGATGTCCGGCTTGATGAGCAGCTCTTCGCGGCGCGTGCCCGACTTGTTCAAGTTGATCGACGGGTAGACGCGCTTTTCCGCGAGACGGCGCTCGAGGTGCACTTCCATGTTGCCGGTGCCCTTGAACTCTTCGTAGATCACGTCGTCCATGCGGCTGCCGGTTTCGATCAGCGCCGTGCCGATGATGGTGAGCGAGCCGCCTTCCTCGATGTTGCGCGCGGCGCCGAAGAAGCGCTTCGGACGCTGGACCGCGTTGGCGTCCACACCGCCCGTGAGCACCTTGCCCGATGCGGGCACAACGGTGTTGTACGCACGCGCGAGACGCGTGATCGAGTCGAGCAGAATCACGACGTCGTGCTTCATTTCGACGAGGCGCTTGGCCTTCTCGATCACCATCTCGGCGACCTGCACGTGGCGGGTGGCCGGTTCGTCGAACGTCGATGCGATCACTTCGCCCGCGACCGAGCGCTGCATTTCGGTCACTTCTTCAGGGCGCTCGTCGATC
>DATBXG010000683.1:0-2244 GCA_036514415.1 Paraburkholderia sp. | reverse complement strand
GGCTGTAAATTTCGTATTCCTTCACGAGTTGGGCCATCTGCCGGTAGAACGTGGGCGCGGTGAATACGACCGTCGCGCGAAAGCGCTGGATCGTATCGAGCAGCAGCGCCGGCGTGAGCTTCTCGATCAGCACGGTCGATGCGCCCACCCGCATGGGAAAGCACAGCAGCCCGCCCAGCCCGAACGTGAACGCGAGCGGTGGCGTGCCGCAGAACACGTCCTCGGCCGTGGGCTTCAAAATGTAGCGCGGGAACAGGTCGCACATGGCGATCACGTCGCGGTGGAAGTGCATGCAGCCTTTCGGCATGCCCGTCGTGCCACTCGTGAAGGCGATGAGGCAGACGTCATCGCTGGCCGTATCGCAGGCCGTGAAGTTCGCGGGCTTGGCTCTCGCGAGTGTTTCCAGCGTGCCCGGCGAACCGTCGCCCGGCGCCTCATCATGGAAATAGCGGACCTGTTTCAGGCCCTCACAGAAAAACTCGTCGGCGGGATCCATGCAGCGCGCCAGTTCTTCGGTGAGCCGCACGTCGCACAAGGCGGCGCAAACCTGTGCCTTGTCGGCGATCTGCTTGAGTTCCTTCGCGCGCAGCAACGGCATGGTGGGAATCACCACGAGGCCTGCCTTGAGCGACGCGAGGAACGCGATCGCCATCTGCAGCGTGTTCGGCCCGCGCAACAGCACGCGGTTGCCCGGCTGCAGACCCATGTCTTCCACGAGCACATGCGCGCTGCGATTGACGAGCGCGAGCAGCTCGGCATACGTCGTCGCCTGCGGCTTGCCATCGATGTCCGACCAGATGGCCGGCCGCTCGCCGTGCCCGGCCTCGATCGCGCGGTCCAGCAACTCGACCGCGCAATTCATGCGCGCGGGGTAGGCGACGTCGGGATTGTCGAGCAGCATGTCGGGCCACTGCGCCTCGGGCGGCAGATGATCGCGTGAGAAGGTATCGACATGGGCGGTGGGTTGCATGGCGTCTCCGTCTGTCTGGATGAGCTGATCGTGCTGTTGCGTGGGCGGCGGTCTATGCGCGCGTGAGGCGCGCGTCATCGGGAATCACGGCCGTTGCTTCGATTTCGACCTTTGCTTCGTCTTCTACTAGCGCAACCACCTGCACCGCGCTCATCGCGATGTCGTAGTCGCCGATCAGTTCCCGAAACGCGGCGCCGATCTCCTTCAGCGATCCCAGGTACGCCTTCTTGTCGGTGACGTACCAGGTCATGCGCACGAGGTGCTCGGGCTTGCCGCCCGCCGCGCCGAGCACGGCGACGATATTGCGCAGCGCCTGAACGGCCTGTGCCCCGAATTCGCCGCTCGTGAAGCGTGCGTTCTCGTCCCAGCCGATCTGGCCGGCGATATAGACCTGGGTGCCGGTGGCGGCGACGCCGTTGGCATAGCCGCGCGGCTTGATCCAGCCTGCGGGAAGTAGGGCTTGTTTCATGTCTCGTCCGATTCCATAGAGGCGTCGCGCAGGCTTACGCGGCGTTGTATTCCTTGAGCAGGTCGCGCCCGACGATGAGCTGCTGCACTTCGGTTGCGCCTTCGTAGATGCGCAGCGAGCGAATCTCGCGGTAGAGCGATTCGACGATATTGCCGCTCTGCACGCCCATGCCGCCCCAAAGCTGCACGGCCGCATCGATCACCTGTTGCGCGCCTTCGCTTGCATGCCATTTCGCCATGGCGGCTTCGCGGGTCACGCTCTCGCCCTGGTCGCGCAGCCACGCCGCGCGATAGACGAGCAGTGCGCTGCTGTCGATGGTGAGCGCCATCTGCGCAAGCTTTGCCTGGGTCAACTGAAAGTCGCCGAGCGTCTGGTTGAACATCTTGCGCGAGGCGGCACGGGCGAGACCTTCGGCCATCGCGCGGCGCGCGAAGCCCAGCGAAGCCGCGGCGACCGAGGTGCGGAAAATATCGAGCGTGCGCATGGCGATCTTGAAGCCTTCGCCGGGCGCGCCGAGCATCTGGCTGCGCTTCACGCGCGCGCCGGTGAAACTCAGGCGCGCGAGCGGATGCGGTGCGATCACGTCGATGCGTTCGGCAATTTCCAGCCCCGGCGTGTCGGCATCGACCACGAACGCGCTGATGCCGCGCGAGCCCGGCGCCTCGCCGGTGCGCGCAAATACGACGTAGAAGTCGGCAATGCCGCCGTTCGAGATCCACGTCTTTTCGCCGTCGAGCACGTAGTCGTCGCCCTCGGGGCGTGCGGCGAGTGCCATCGCAGCGACGTCGGAGCCCGCTTGCGGCTC
>DATBXG010000682.1:0-2644 GCA_036514415.1 Paraburkholderia sp. | reverse complement strand
TCGGCCAAGACGGTGGAAAACACGGTCACGCAGGTGATCGAGCAGCAGATGAGCGGTCTCGACCACCTGCTGTACATCTCGTCGACTTCCGATGACTCGGGCACGGCCACGATTACGCTGACGTTCGCCGCGGGCACCAACCCGGACATCGCGCAGGTGCAGGTGCAGAACAAGCTGCAGCTCGCCACGCCGATCCTGCCGCAGGTGGTGCAGCAGCTCGGCATCAGCGTCACGAAATCGAGCAGCAGCTTCCTGCTGGTGCTCGCGTTCGTGTCCGAAGACGGCAGCATGACCAAGTACGACCTCGCGAACTACGTGGCGTCGAACGTGAAGGACCCGATCAGCCGTATCGACGGCGTGGGTACGGTCACGCTGTTCGGCTCGCAGTACGCGATGCGCGTGTGGCTCGATCCAAACAAGCTCACGAACTTCCAGCTAACGCCAACCGACGTCACAGCGGCGATCACCGCGCAGAACGTGCAGATTGCGGGCGGCCAGCTGGGCGGCACGCCGGCGGTGGCGGGGCAGTCGTTCCAGGCGACCATCACCGAATCGACGCTGCTGCAGACGCCTGAGCAGTTCGGCAACATCCTGCTGAAGGTGAACCAGGACGGCTCGCAGGTGCGCCTGAGGGACGTGGCGCGTATTGGTCTGGGCGGCGAAAACTACAACTTCGACACGAAGTACAACGGTTCGCCGACGGCCGGTCTGGGCATTCAGCTCGCGACGGGCGCCAACGCGCTGCAAACGGCGAAGCTCGTGCGCCAGAAGATCGACGACCTCTCGAAGTACTTCCCGCACGGCCTCGTCGTGAAGTACCCGTATGACACGACGCCGTTCGTGCGCCTGTCGATCGAGGAAGTGATCAAGACGCTGCTGGAAGGCATCGTGCTGGTGTTCCTCGTGATGTACCTGTTCCTGCAGAACCTGCGCGCGACGCTCATTCCGACGATCGCGGTGCCGGTGGTGCTGCTGGGCACGTTCGCGATCATGGCGATGGTGGGCTTCTCCATCAACACGCTCTCCATGTTCGGCCTCGTGCTCGCCATCGGCCTGCTGGTGGACGACGCGATCGTGGTCGTGGAGAACGTCGAGCGGGTGATGGTGGAAGAGGGGTTAGGACCGAAGGAAGCCACGCGCAAGGCCATGGGCCAGATCACCGGCGCACTGGTGGGGGTGGCGCTCGTGCTCTCCGCGGTGTTCGTGCCGGTGGCGTTCTCGGGCGGCTCGGTCGGCGCGATCTACCGGCAGTTCTCGCTCACGATCGTGGCGGCGATGGTGCTGTCCGTGCTCGTCGCGCTGATTCTCACGCCGGCGTTGTGCGCGACCATCCTCAAGCCGATTCCGAAGGGTCATCACGAAGAGAAGAAGGGCTTCTTCGGCTGGTTCAACCGCACGTTCGAGAAGAGCCGCGACAAGTATCACAGCGGCGTCTATCACGTGATCAAGCGCTCGGGCCGCTGGCTCATCATCTATCTCGCGGTGATCGTCGCGGTTGGCCTGCTGTTCGTGCGCCTGCCGAAGTCGTTCCTGCCCGATGAAGACCAGGGCACGATGTTCGTGATCGTGCAGACGCCCGTGGGCTCGACCCAGGAAACGACGGCACGCACGCTCGCCAACATCCAGAACTGGCTGCTCAAAGACGAAGGCAGCATCGTCGAGTCGGTGTTCACGGTGAACGGCTTCAGCTTCGCGGGCCGCGGCCAGAACTCGGGTCTCGTGTTCGTGCGGATGAAGGACTACAAGCAGCGTCAGCACGCGGATCAGAAGGTCCAGGCGCTGGTGCGGCGAATGTTCATGCACTACGCGGGCTACAAGGACGCGTTGGTGTTCCCGGTAAATCCGCCGTCGATTCCTGAACTCGGCACGGCGTCGGGCTTCGACTTCGAACTGCAGGACCGCGGCGGTCTCGGTCACGAGAAGCTGATGGAAGCGCGCAACATGCTGCTCGGCATGGCGGCGAAGGATCCGACGCTCGCCGTCGTGCGCCCGAACGGCCTGAACGACACGCCGCAGTTCACGGTGGATATCGACCGTGAAAAGGCCGAGGCACTTGGTGTGACGGCGGCTGCGGTCGACCAGACCTTCTCGATCGCCTGGGCGTCGGCTTACGTGAACAACTTCCTCGACACCGACGGCCGTCTCAAGAAGGTGTACGTGATGTCCGATGCCCCGTTCCGCATGACGCCGGAAGACATGGGCCTCTGGTACGTGCGCAACAGTGCGGGCGGGATGGCGCCGTTCAGCTCGGTCGCGAAGGGTCGCTGGACCTTCGGTTCGCCCAAGCTCGAGCGCTACAACGGCATCTCGGCGGTGGAAATCCAGGGTCAGGCGGGGCAGGGCAAGTCGACCGGCCAGGCCATGACGGCTATGGAGCAGATCGCGGCGAAGCTGCCTGCGGGCATTGGCTACGAATGGACGGGTCTGTCGTACCAGGAACGCCAGTCGGGTTCGCAGGCGCCCATTCTTTACGGCATCTCGATCCTCGTCGTGTTCCTGTGTCTCGCGGCGCTGTATGAAAGCTGGTCGATTCCGTTCGCGGTCATCATGGTGGTGCCACTCGGCGTGCTCGGCGCGCTGCTGGCGGTGACACTGCGCGGCCTCGAGAACGACGTGTTCTTCCAGGTGGGGCTGTTGACCACCG
>DATBXG010000681.1:0-10681 GCA_036514415.1 Paraburkholderia sp. | reverse complement strand
TCGCGTACGCTCGATCCGGAGGAGGTGCGCGCGCTGATCGGCCGCTTCACGGCGCTCGTCGACGGTATCGTGCTCGCCTGGGGCGGCACGACCGACAGGCATATCGGCGACGCGGTGATGGCGCTGTTCGGCGCGCCCCGCGCGCACGACACGGACACGCTACGCGCGGCCCGCGCGGCGCTCGACATCCATGACGCGCTGACGCAGCTGAGCGCGCAGGCGGCGCGGACGTTGCAGGCGCATATCGGCATCGCGAGCGGCGAGGTGGTGGCGGGCGCACTCGGCTGCGTCGACGCGCGGGACTACACCGTGACCGGCAATCCGGTGAACCTGGCCGCGCGGCTCCAGGCTGCGGCGGCGCCCGGCGAGACCTGGCTTGCCGACGACGTGGCGCGCGCGCTCGGCGACGCCGCCGTCTGCGACGCGCTCGGCGAGCAGTGCTTCAAGGGCATCGACACGCCAGTGCCGGTTTGGCGGCTGCGCGCGATTGCGAGCGAATCGGCAAGCGACCTGGCGAAGGCGCACCAGAGCCGCTTCGTCGGACGCCAGGCCGAGCTCGAGCAGTTTCACGGTATCGTCCACGCGTGCGTCGCGAGGCGGGCCGGCCATGTCGTCCACGTGCGCGGCGAAGCGGGCATCGGCAAGACGCGTCTCGTCGACGAGATGCGCCGCCACGCGCAGTCGCAGGGCTTCGCGATCCATCGGGGCCTCGTGCTCGATTTCGGCGTGGGCAAAGGGCAGGATCCCGTGCACGCGATCGTCGGCAGCCTGCTCGGCCTGCCGGCCGGTGCGTCGAGCGAAGCGCGCCAGGCCGCCGCCGAGCGTCTTGCAACCGAGGGCGTCGTCAAAGCCGGGCAGCACGCGTTTCTCCACGATCTCCTCGACCTGCCGCTCGCGGACGAGTGGCGAGCCCTCTACGACGCGATGGACCACGGCGCGCGCAAGCGCGGCAAGCAGGCGCTCGCCGCGCGGCTGACCGGGAACGCCTGCGGGCAGACGGCAACGATGATCGTCGTCGAAGACCTGCATTGGGCCGACCCCGAAGTGCTCGCCTATCTCTCGGCCTTCGCCTCGGGCATCGCGAACGGCCCGGGCCTCCTCGTGACGACTTCGCGCGTGGAAGGCGATCCGATCGATGCCGCGTGGCGCGCGCGCTGCCGGGACACCCCGTTCGCAACGATCGATCTGGGGCCATTGCGCAAGGACGAGGCCCTGAGCCTCGCGGGCAACTTCATCGACGCGTCGCAGCGTGTCGCGCTCGCGTGCATCGAGCGCGCGGGCGGCAACCCGCTGTTTCTCGAGCAACTGTTGCGCAACGCCGAGGAAGGCAGCAGCGGCGCCGTGCCCGCCTCGATACGCAGCCTCGTGCTCGCGCGGATGGACCGGCTCGCGCCGCACGACCGGCTCGCTTTCCAGGCTGCCGCCGTGATCGGCCAGCGTTTCGACCTCGCGTTGCTGCGGCGGCTCATCGACGACCCCGGCTACGTCTGCGACGGCCTGCTCGCCAATGCGCTCGTGCTGCCGGAGGGCGAGGACTTCCTGTTCGCCCACGCGCTGATTCAGGAGGGCGCCTATTCGACGCTGCTGCGTGCGCGCCGGCGCGAGCTGCACCGCCGCGCGGCCGACTGGTTCGCGCACGGCGACCCCACGCTGCACGCCCAGCATCTCGACCGCGCGGAGGACGAACGCGCGCCGCGGGCCTATCTGGCCGCCGCGCTCGCGCAAAGCGCGGCCCACCTGCTCGAGGCCGCGCTACGCCTCGCCGAGCGGGGCCTCGAGATCGCGCAGACAGATGCGGACCGTCACGCCCTGAGCTGTTGCAAGGGCGAGCTCCAGCGCGACCTCGGCGACATCGCGGGATCGATCGCCACCTGGCGCGCGGCGCTGGCGGCCGCCCCCGACGACGCCTGTCTGTGCCGCTGCCAGATCGGGCTCGCGGAAGGCCTGCGCGTGAGCGAGGGTCTCGACGAAGCGCTGGAACTGCTCGAGGCCGCGCAGCGGATCGCGGAGCGCGACGATCGCGTGGCCGAGCTTGCGAGCCTTCACTATCTGCGTGGCAACATCCTTTTTCCGCTCGGGAAGATCGATGACTGCAGCGCCGAGCACGAACGCGGGCTCGACTATGCGCGGCGGCTCGGCCTGCCAGAGGCCCAGGCCCGCGCGCTCGGCGGCCTCGCCGACGCCGCGTACGCGCAGGGGCGGATGCGCACAGCGTTCCGCCATTTCAGCGATTGCGTGGCGTTGAGCCGCGAGCACGGGTTCGGCCGCATCGAAGTCGCCAATCGTTCGATGCAGGGCTTCAGCCGCATCTATCTGAACGACGCGCGCGAGGCGCGCGAAGACGCCGTAGCCGCCGTGCGCGCCGCCGAGCTGATCGGGCAGCCGCGCGCGCAATTGCTGGGCGAGACGCTCGGCGTGTTCGCCTGCTACGAGCTGGGCGAAATGCAGGCGGCGCGGGTTCATCTGGAACAGGAAAGGCGGGTGATCCGGCAGTTGGGCGCGCGCCGCTTCGAAGTGCAGAACCTGGAAATGCAGGGGCGTGTCTCGCTGGACGAGGGATGCCGCGGTGAAGCGGCGAAAGCGCTTCGCGAGGCGCTTGCGATCTCGCGCGAAGTGGGCACGCAGTTTTGCGCGCCGAAGATCCTGGGCGCGCTCTCGCGCGCGGTCGAAGGGAGCGACGAGCGTGCGCGGCTGCTGGCGGAAGGCGAGGGCCTCCTGCGCCTCGGTGCGGTTGGGCACAACCACCTCTGGTTCTACCGCGACGCTATCGAAGCGATGCTGTCGGCACGCGATCCGGCCGCCGTGCTGCGCTACGCGAGCGCCCTGGAGGCGTACACGCGGCGCGAACCGCTGCCCTGGGCCGAGCTGTTCGCCGCGCGCGGCCGCGCGCTCGCGCGCACGCTGCAGGCGCCGGCGGACGAAGCCATCCGAGGCGAGCTCGGGCGCGTGCGAACCGTGCTGCTGGACGCCGGCTTTCGGCACTACCTGGCGGCGGTCGATGCAGCGCTCGCCGCTTGAAGCCGCGTGTTCGCCAGAGTGCGCGGCGCGGCTACCCGGTGAGGCACTCGGGCGCCTCGAGTCCGCGCAGCGTCGCTTCGAATCTCTCGACGGGGACCGGGCGGCAGAAGAGATAGCCCTGATACGCGTAACAGCCTGCCGCGGCGAGGAAGGCGCGCTGCTCCTCGGTTTCCACGCCTTCGGCGATCACGCCCAGGCCCAGGCTGTGGGCGAGCGCGACGATGGTTCTGGCGATCACGGCGTCGTTGGGGTCGACCAGGACATCGCGCACGAATGAGCGGTCGATTTTCAGTTGGTCCAGCGGCAGGCGCTTCAGATACGAAAGCGAAGAATAGCCAATGCCGAAATCGTCGAGCGCGAAGACGATGCCCTTCGCCTTCAGCGCCTCCATCTTCTCGATGATCTCCTGCACGTTGTCCACCAGCACGCTTTCCGTCAGTTCCAGCTTCAGCCGGTCCGCTCGCGCGCCCGTCTGCTGCAGCGTTGCGAGCACGTTCGCCACGAAGTCCGGCTTGTGAAGCTGCTGCACACTGACGTTGACCGCAATCGTCAGATGCGCGGTGTCGGGCCGCGTGGCCCAGCGCGCCAGTTGCATGCAGGCCGCGTGCAGGACCCAGCTGCCCAGCGCGGCGATCAGCCCCGTTTCTTCGGCCACGGGAATGAAATCGGCCGGGTACACGAGCCCGCGTTCGGGATGACGCCAGCGCACCAGCGCCTCGGCGCCGGTTACGCGGTCGCCGTCGATCTGCATCTGGTAGTGCAGCACGAACTGTTCGTGCTCGATGGCTTCTCGCAGCGCCGCTTCGAGCGCCGCGCGCTCCACCACGACAGTCTGCATCTCGGGATCGAAGAGACGCACCGCGTTGCGTCCTCTTTCCTTGGACTTGTACATCGCGAGATCGGCCTGCTTCATGAGATCGTCCGTCGACGCCTGAAGCCCCTTGAAGACGGTCGCGCCGATGCTCGCCGTGCTGCGGTAGTCGATATCGCCAAGCCGGTATGGATTGCCCAGGACTTCGAGTATCGTCTCGCCAATGCGCTCGGTTTGACGCGCCGCTTCGGCGCACTCCGGGTGCAGGTTCCCCACCACGACGACGAACTCGTCGCCGCCCACCCGCGCCACGGTGTCGCCTTCGGGGATGCTCGCCGCGAGGCGTTTCGCCACTTCCTGCAGCAGCAGGTCGCCCTTGTCGTGTCCCAGCGTGTCGTTGAGCGTCTTGAAGTGATCGAGATCGATGAACAGCAGCGCGCCGCTGGTGCCGTGCCTCGCGCTCCCGTTGATGGCGTCCTTCAGTTTGTCCAGCAGCAGCGTGCGATTGGGCAGTCCGGTGAGCGCGTCGTAGAAGGCCAGCTCCTTGATGCGCTCATCGGCGATCTTGCGTTCGGTGATGTCGCGCCCGCTCGTGCGGAAGCCGATGAAATCGCCCTTCGAGTCGGCAATCGGCACCCAGGAAGCGGAGAGCCACATCAGCGAACCATCCTTGCGCACGCAACGAAACTCGAGATTGTCGCCGCGCGAGCCATGTTGCGCGCCGCGAAACTTGGGCGCGACATGAGCGACATCGCCCGGATAAATCACGGTGCAGGCGAAGTCGTTCATGGCCATGCACTCGTCGACGGTATAGCCGATGTACTGCTCCACCGCCGAGTTGATCCAGCGCGGCTTGCCTTCAGGCGACCACCATATTTCCCAGTTGACGGTGCAGTCGGCAATGGCGCGGAACTTCTCCTCGTTTTCGCGCAGCTCTTTCGTCATCGACGAGGCGAGCCGTATTGCGCGGCTGCGGCCCGTCATCAGGAGCCGCGTGAGCAGCGCGAGCAAGATGCCGAGGCCCGTGCCGGTGATCGCGATGAGCGTGCCCGCGTCGCGGCCGAAGCGGGCCTTGAAGCCGTCGCGCGCCGTGAGCTTGAGCATCCAGTCGTGTCCGCACACAACGAGGTATTCGGTTGCCGCGAGATCCGTGGGCACATGATGGGTGGGGGCGCCGGATGTTTTGTAAAGCAGCGCCTCCGGCGACGTTTCCACGCCGTCGTAAATGGCGATGGCGAGTCCGGGCGGCTCCTCGCCGTACAGGCTCGCGATGACGTCGTGCATGCGAAACGACGCATAGACCCAGCCAACCAGCTGCGCGCGGCGCTCGGCGGCATTGTCCGGCATCTGCCCGCGCGCGTAGACCGGCATGTACATGACGAAGCCGGGGTTGGCGTTCGGGTCGGTGTCCACCGAGAGGCGCACCTTTCCGGAAATGGTCGCCATGCCCGTGTCGCGCGCCTGCTCCATGGCGCGCCGCCGCACCGGATCGGCCCAGGAATCGAAGCCTGGCGTCGCGCGATTGGCGCCGATGAACGGCTCGCGCTGAACGATGGGCGCGTAGTTCTCGCGCGGCCCTTCGGGCTGGATCGTGTAGCCGGGCAGGCCGTGTTGCTGCATGGACGCGATATGCGCGGCCTTTTGCGTTGCCGGCACCCACGCGACGATGCCGATGGCCTGTATGCCGGAAAAGTTGGCGTCGAGATTGAGTGTGTTGACGTAAGCGCGGAACGCGTCGTGGTCGACTTCTCCGCTGGCTGAAAAAAGGCTCTGCACGCCGCGCAGCAACAGCTCGTACGTGCCCATGCGCTGCTCGATGCGGCTCACCACGTCGCCAAGCGAGTAGTCGAACTGCGTGAGCAGTTCGTGGCGGGCCGCTTGCCGCTCGTGGCTCCAGAGCGCCCATGTCACGCCGAGCGCGGTGGCCAGGATCAATAGCGGCAGCAGAACGAGGCGCGTCCGGTTCATGGCGACGTCTAGAAGGGGACCATCGAATCGGAGAGGTCGGGGTTGAAGTACTTGCGGAAGATGCGCCGCACCGTGCCGTCCGCGATCATTTCATTGACGAGCGCGCGCCACTTGTCGCGCTCCTCGGGCGAGAGCGCTTTCTTCGACATGATGAGTCCATGCGGAATGGGTGGATCGTCGAACTCCACGATATTGGTCACGCTGCGGATTTTCGCTTCATCGATGGCCGGATAATCGAATGGCTCGATGATCATCCCCTGGATGCGCCCGAGAATCAGCGCCTCGTACAGCGGCCCCAGGCCACCGGCCTGACTCACGCGGTTTTCGGCGGCCAGCGAGTCGACGAGCCGGTTGGCGGAGGCGCTATAGCGGAAGCTGCGAATCACACCGAGCTGAAACTTGTCGTTGTGCTCGAAATCGGCCAGTTGATGGATGCCCGAGTCCTTGCGAACCAGCAGATAGTACTTGTTGCTGAAATACCAGGCGAAATCCGCGTACTGATTGCGCTCGTCGTTGGCGATGCCCGAGAGGCTGAAATCGAGCGCGCCCGATTCGATCAGCTTCCAGATGCGCGCCCGCGACATGAGGCTCACGCGAATCTGGCAGCCGCTGCGCCGCACCAGCTCGTCGGCGAAGTCCTTGTCGATGCCGGTGTCCGTATCGACGGAGTAGAGGAGGCCATGATCGTGTAAGGCGAGCGTAAATGAGCGCGAGCAGTCGGGGCCCGCGGCAAATGCGGTGCCAAGACAGCCGAGCGCCAGCAGCAGGCCTCCAAGGCAGTTTCGAATCACAGTGTCTCCGTTGCGTGAGCTTGGCCGGATGGTGCTTTGTTGGGCGAAAAACAGTCTGCACGTCTTATCGGCAGCGCGCTGCAATACTTGAGGCGCGCGCAACGATATTTTTTGTCTGCTTATTGTGCAGGTGCCGGTCGCGTGACGGAACTGGCCGCGAGTGAAATTGAGGCTGAAAAGGCAAAAAAAAGCGCCAGCGCAAGGCCGACGCAATTTCCGCTCAGGGTGGCTGTAAGGAAGGTCCGCGCAGCAGGCGGGCATCCTGATTTTGTCCGGTTAGCAAACCTCGGTTGTCTTCGGTGCCCGGTGAAAACGCGTAGTCTCACCTGGTGCACAGCGACGCCGCAAAGTGCTAAGATGCAGAAATGTTACCGATAACAAATTGATTCCGGCGGCCGGGATGCGCCCGCCACATCGTCGAGACAAGGAATAACGGAGTGAGTGAAATGACCCAGCCCACCGCACGGCGCCTGCGCAGCCAGGAATGGTTCGACGATCCGGCCCATGCCGACATGACCGCGCTGTATGTCGAGCGCTTCATGAACTATGGTCTGACCCGCGAAGAACTGCAGTCGGGCCGCCCCATCATCGGCATTGCGCAGACGGGCAGCGACCTCGCGCCCTGCAATCGCCACCATATCGAACTCGCCGCCCGCACCAGGGCGGGCATTCGCGACGCAGGCGGCATACCGATGGAATTTCCCGTCCATCCGCTCGCCGAGCAAAGCCGCCGGCCCACCGCGGCGCTCGACCGCAACCTGGCCTATCTGGGTCTCGTCGAGATTCTCCATGGCTTCCCGCTCGACGGCGTCGTCCTGACCACGGGCTGCGACAAGACCACGCCCGCCTGCCTGATGGCCGCGGCAACGGTCGACATGCCGGCCATCGTGCTCTCGGGCGGTCCGATGCTCGACGGCTGGCACAACGGCCAGCGCGTGGGCTCGGGCACGGTCATCTGGCATGCGCGCAACTTGCTGGCGGCCGGCGAGATCGACTATGAGGGCTTCATGGAGCTCACGACGGCCTCGTCGCCCTCCATCGGCCACTGCAATACGATGGGCACGGCGTTGTCCATGAACAGCCTCGCGGAAGCGCTCGGCATGTCGCTGCCCGGTTGCGCGAGCATTCCGGCCGCCTACCGCGAACGCGGCCAGATGGCGTACGCAACGGGCAAGCGCATCGTCGACCTCGTGCGCTACGACATGCGGCCTTCGCGCATCATGACGAAAGAGGCGTTCGAGAACGCGATCGTCGTCGCCTCGGCGCTTGGCGCGTCCACGAACTGCCCGCCGCACCTCATTGCCATTGCGCGGCACATGGGCATCGAACTGAGCCTCGCCGACTGGCAGCGTGTTGGCGAACAGGTGCCGCTCATCGTGAACTGCATGCCGGCAGGCGAATATCTGGGCGAGAGCTTCCACCGCGCGGGCGGCGTGCCCGGCGTGCTGCGCGAACTCGACCGCGCCGGCCTCGTGCACCGCGAATGCCTGACGGTTTCCGGCCGCACCATCGGTGCCATTGCCGACAGCACCCCCGAGCCCGATCACGAAGTCATCAGGACAACGGAAGATCCGCTCAAGCACGGCGCAGGTTTCATGGTGCTGTCGGGCAACTTCTTCGACAGCGCCATCATGAAGATGTCGGTGGTGGGCGACGCCTTCCGGCAAACGTACCTGAGCGAACCCGGCGCGGAGAACACGTTCGAAGCGAGAGCGATCGTGTTCGACGGTCCCGAGGACTATCACGCGCGCATCAACGACCCGTCGCTCGAAATCGACCAGCACTGCATTCTCGTGATTCGCGGCGCGGGCACGGTGGGCTATCCGGGCAGCGCGGAAGTCGTGAACATGGCGCCGCCGGCGGAACTGGTGCGCCAGGGCATCACGTCGCTGCCCACGCTGGGCGACGGCCGTCAGAGCGGCACCTCGGCGAGCCCGTCGATCCTGAACATGTCGCCCGAAGCCGCCGTGGGCGGCGGACTCGCGCTCCTGCGAACGGGCGACCGCATTCGTGTCGATCTGAACGCGCGCAGCGTCAACGTGCTCGTCGATGAAGCGGAGCTTGCGCGGCGCCGCGAAACCGCGCACTTCGATATTCCGCCCGCACAGACGCCATGGCAGGAGCTGTACCGCAAGACCGTGGGGCAGCTTTCCACGGGCGGATGTCTCGAGCCTGCCACGCTCTATCTGAAAGTCATTGCCGAGCGCGGCAACCCGCGCCATTCACACTAAGCCACGGGGCTGGCCTTGCCGCATCGAGGCCGGCCTTGCCGCATGAGCGGCGCACATGAACTGGAGACAAATCGCACCATGACCTCGAACTCCCAATCAAACTGGCTTCCCGGCGATGTCGGGCAGGCGCTGCTCGTTGGCCGCGTCTGGCGTAACGCAGGCGAACATCAAGGGCCGTCCGTCGTGCTCGTTCGCCGTGGCGAAGTGATCGACATCACCCGCAGCGCGCCGACCACCGCAGACCTCTTCGACCGCGAGGACATCGTGCAGTTCGTGCGCACGGTGACGGGGGAATCGCTCGGCCCGGTGCAGAAGCTGATCGAAGCGAACGTGCCTGGCAGCGAACCGCCCGTGCTGCGCCTGCTCGCACCCAATGACGTCCAGGCCATCAAGGCGTGCGGCGTGACGTTCGCAGTCAGCCTCATCGAGCGCGTGATCGAGGAGCAGGCCGGCGGCGACCCTGCGAAAGCGCAGGAGGTTCGCGAAACCATCGCGGCCACGATCGGCTCGGATCTCTCGAAGATCAAGCCGGGCTCCGAAGAAGCGATGAAGCTGAAGGCCGAGCTGGAGCGGCGCGGCGCGTGGTCACAGTACATGGAAGTGGGCATCGGGCCCGACGCCGAAGTGTTTTCGAAGTCGCAGCCCATGTCGGCGGTCGGCTTCGGCGCGGACATCGGTTTGCTGCCCGCCTCGGTCTGGAACAACCCCGAGCCCGAGATCGTGCTGGCCGTGAACAGCCGCGGCGAGATCGTTGGCGCGACGCTCGGCAACGACGTCAATCTGCGCGACATCGAAGGCCGCTCGGCGCTGCTGCTCGGCAAGTGCAAGGACAACAACGCTTCGTGCGCGATCGGCCCGTTCGTGCGTCTGTTCGACGAATCGTTCAACCTCGACTCGGTGCGCAAGACCAGCGTCTCGCTGCGCGTGGAGGGCACGGACGATGGCTTCGTCCTGGAGGGCATCAGCCATATGAGCGAAATCAGCCGCGACCCGGCCGACCTCGTGGCGCAGACGTGGGGCCGCCATCACCAGTATCCCGACGGCTTCATGCTCTTTCTCGGCACCATGTTCTCGCCCATCAAGGACCGCGACGCGGCAGGGGGCGGCTTCACGCATCACCTTGGCGACAAGGTCACCATCGCCGCGCCGGAACTCGGCGCGCTGACCAACACCGTGCAATTGAGCACGGAACTCGCGCCGTGGACCTTCGGCGTGCGCGCGCTGTATCGCAATCTCGCTTCGCGCGGATTGCTGTGAGCCACTGAATCAGGAAGAGCGACATGAAACAGTTCGACAACTACATCGGCGGCCAGTGGGTGCGCGGCGCCACGGTCTCCACGAATATCAATCCGTCCGATCTCGACGACGTGATCGGCGAATTCGCGCAGGCGGACGACGCGCAAACGCGCGACGCCATTGCCGCCGCGCGCAAGGCCTTCGCCCAGTGGTCGCTTTCGACGCCGCAGCAGCGCTTCGATCTGCTCGACCAGGTGGGCAGCGTCATTCTCGCCCGCAAGGCTGAGCTGGGTCGCCTGCTCGCGCGCGAAGAGGGCAAGACGCTTCCCGAGGCAATGGGCGAGGTCGGCCGGGCCGCGCAGATCTTCAAGTTCTTTGCCGGCGAGGCGCTGCGCGCTGGCGGCGAGATCGTGCCTTCCGTGCGCCCCGGCATGACGGTCGAGGTGACCCGTGAGCCGCTCGGCGTGATCGGGCTGATTACGCCCTGGAACTTCCCGATTGCCATTCCCGCCTGGAAGATCGCGCCCGCGCTTGCTTACGGCAACACGGTCGTCATCAAGCCAGCGGACCTCGTGCCGGCCAGCACGTGGGAGCTCGTGAAGATCATCGCGGAGGCGGGCGCGCCC
>DATBXG010000680.1:0-9436 GCA_036514415.1 Paraburkholderia sp. | reverse complement strand
AACCCACCGGTACTGACGTACAAGCCGCGGTCGTCTGGATGACGTCCACCGAGAAAACTTCGAATCTGCTGCGTCCCCATCTGACCTTTGCGATGCTTCACCTCGACGATAATTCGGGGGTGCTCGAATCCAAAGCCATCTGGTGACGCGATGATGTCTTTACCGCGATCGCTGCCGGCCGGCGACACTTGCGTCTTATACCCCATTGCACGAAGAATCCCTGCGACCAATTCCTGCATTTCAGACCAGTCGAGGCTATTTACTATGTCTTTGATGCGTTCGACCGCGAGAGATTCGAGACCAGTCAGTGGGTCAGCTTCAGCTTGCTCCTCCATGACTTCGGGAGAGGGGCTCATGGGTTTTCCAGCCACTTCGGCAAGTAGTTCCTGCATCGCAAAGTCTGCGACGACGAAGATAGTAAGTGTTGAGCCGAGGCTATTTTTGCTCGGGTCACTCAAGCTATCTCGTTCGACTTCCTTCTCTGCCCACACGACTGGCCGCGCGAGCGTCATGCCGAAATCTGCCAACTCCGAATGATACTGGGCATCTCCGGTTACTTTTCCAATGAGATAAGTGCGATTCGCCGGGGAATACGTCACGACCCAATCATCGACCTTAATTTCGTTTATGAAGCGCCAGACCTGCGATGCACCCGAAATGGCGGTCTTGACCTTCGCGCCAGGTTCGATCGATTGGTATAGGGAGATCAGCTCTTCGCGAGTCATGCCCGCCTTGACGTGTGGCGCGAAGTTGGTCCAACCAATAGCTGCGATACCTCGCTCACGAAAATCGTCGTAAAGACTCCCACCTTCGGCCCGAATCATCCACATGGTGCTCATACAATCTCCTTGCTCGATGCGTGGAGTTTACTCTGGTCAGCGAGGTTCAATATCGGGATCCGGTAATATTTTCTTTGGTTGGTATCGTGACGGGAGCCGCGGTCGTTTGATTGCCAATCGATCCAGTCCTTGTGTATATCGGTGCTAGCCAAGTTTCCTCACTGATCTAGTGATCAAATTCGGAACCTTCTGGGCGCCGCACTGGCAATTAAGACAGGTCACAAGTGACGTATCTATTTCTTCCCTTCGAGGTGCGCGCCTTAAATTTGATCGTGGTTAATAAGCCTTGAAAAATGATCGGAGTAAAATCGACTCCATATTTTAGAGATATTGGATTCGCTACAATGAACAGTGATTCAGGAGTTTAACGCGTTATCCCCCGTGTGCTGCTTGCTCTGGATTTAGCCATGAACGAAAACGGCGAAGAGTTTTTTATTGAGCTTGGCGCACGCATTGCCAGTGCGCGGAGAGCACGCGGCATGACGCAACAACAATTGGCCGAGGCGCTCGGAGTCGCACAGCAAACGCTAGCTCACTATGAAGTCGGGCGCTCGCGCGTGCCGGCATCGCTGTTGCCAGCTTTAGTGGAACTGTTGATGTTCTCTTTCGAAGAGTTGCTGTGCAGACCGACCGCAAGACGGCCAGGCAAAGGAAGGGGGATATCGCGCCTACAGCGCTAGATCGCAGCCATCGAACAACTACCCAAGGCCAAACAGCAATTCGTCTCACAAATGTTGGACACCGTGCTCGCACAGGCACGGAAGTAGAAGGAGTCTCAACGCAGTAAACGAAGCGCGGGCCATGAGTGTTACCAGCACTCACAGCCCGCTGACCAAAACCAACTCACTACAGGAGTTGACCATGGCTGACGCCAATCTTAATGCATCGTGCGCTCATCCCGAGCGCCGCGTAACCATCCAGCAGTCTTGGCGGTACCGCAGCCTCCGCTCGCGGACAAGAACTGACCCGCCGCTTTACCCCTGGCTCAAGCTAGCCGGCCGATGGCTCGAACTCGCAGGCTTTGAAGCAGGCCAGCGCGTAAGAGTGACGGTGGAAGACAAGAGGCTGGTGATCACACCAGACTGATGGGCACGCCGCGCCAAACCGCGCACCACTTGAAGAAGGCCACGAACCCACAGGGTTCGTGGCCTTCACGCCTTCTACCGCCCCTTTCACCTCACTGCCTGATTTCCGCCTCGACCAGCTTCGCAAGCAACGCCAGCGACTCCTGCCAGCCCAGATAACACGCCTCAACCGGAATGATCTCCGGAATGCCTTCCTGCACGACAGTCATTTCCGCGCCGAAAAACACGGCGCGCAGGTCCACGGTCGTCTGCATGGTGCCGGAAAGGTGCTCGTCCTCGAACACGCCGGTGTAACGCAGGCGCTCGTTCGGCACGAGTTCGAGATATTCGCCGCCGAACGAATGACCGTGGCCGGTCGTGAAATTCGTGAACGACATCCGGTAATGGCCGCCGACCTTCGCGTCGAGTTCATGAACCGTGCAGGTAAAGCCGTTGGGCGGCAGCCATTTCACGACCGCGCTGGCGTCGAGAAAGGCGCGATAGATGCGCTCGGGCGGGGCGCGCAGCACGCGATGCAGGCGGACGGTGTTCGAAGCCATATCCAGCTCCCGGAGAGGTGGGTCGGGTTTGTGTCGCCATGCAATAGTAGGCCACCCGCTTAAACCCATCGCCTAAACTTCCCAATACCGAACGCCCGGCCGCTCATCCCCGGCCTGGCACAGCCCGCAGCCGCATACCTGCGGCACCCGGAGGTCACCATGAGCGCTCAACCGCTTGCGATGCATCAGGTCGACTACGAAGGCTTCGAGATCCACGTCAGCGCGACGCCAACCGACGACGCCGCGAACCGCTACACCTACACGGCCTACGTCTGCCATCCTGGAGCGAATCCCGCGAAGCCGGGCCACACGGTCGCCTACCACGCGGACGGCGACGAGACCTGGCGCAGCGAGCAGGACGCCACCGACGAGGCGGTGCACGTGGGCCGCAGCATCATCGACGGCACGCACCCCGATCTTTCCGTGCTCTCGCTCGTGACCCACGGTTTCTGAGCGCAGCGAGCGAGCCGCCTACGCGCGCGGCCGCTCGCAGCCCGCGTTCGAAAAAGCGGGCCGCGAGCGGCGCGAGGGGAAGGTGGAAAAAGGCCCGGACCGCAGTCCGGGCAAAGCCACCGGATTTCCGGTGGCGGAGGTTTCCGTGGGGCTGCCGCTTCTTCTGCGGTGCGCGTTGCACGCACGGCGCACAAAAAGCGGCGGGCCCGCTGGAGAGCGGGCCCGCTGGGCGAATCGCGCGTAGCGCGTTGGGCGCTACGCGTGAGCCGCGATTACTGGCCGAAGTAGGTCGGCTTGATGTTCGGTGCGCGGTCGCCGGCCTGGGTGCTGCCGTTCGTCGATGCGCCGTAGGCCGTGGCTTCAGTCGTGCCGTTCTGCTGGGCGACGCGTGCCTCGGCAGCTTGCAGGTCTGCCGGGTAGTACGGGCTCGAGAGGCTAGGACGGTAGCCGGCCTTCTCCAGCTGGACCAGCTCGGCGCGCACTTGAGCGCGCGTCAGCGGTGCCTGGCTGGCTTGCGCGAACGAAAGGGCCGGAGCGGCGAGGACAGTGGCGGCGAGCGCAGCAGCGATCAGATTCTTCATGGTAACAACCTCCAAAAATTATGTTGTCGATCCGTAACAATCATGCTGTCCGAACCGTTGATGAGACTTTATTGCAGCGCTGGCTAAAGAAAAATACGGCAATCCAGCAAACATCCTTACTCGAATTGCAATAATTTCGGAGGTCTGCGGCCGCGCGGCCCGGTCGCGCTGCGGCACGGTGAGGCAAAATAGCGCGCGTGAGGCCGCGCGCAGCGCGCCGGCCGCGATTCGCGATCGCTCATTCCAGACCTCATTTCGACGTTCAAGGAGAAACGCCATGAAGAACACTCTCGGCCGTCAGGCGCTGATTGCCGCCGCTCTGGCGGGGCTTGCGACAGCCGGCGCGGGCGTTGCCCAGGCGGACGACAACGTGAACTGCTATGGCGTTGCCAAGGCCGGAAAGAACGACTGCGCGAGCAAGACCGGCGTGCACGACTGCGCAGGCCAGGCCAAGGTCGATCACGACAAGGGCGACTTCAAGACCATGCCGAAGGGCACCTGCGAGAAGCTGGGCGGCACGCCGGAACAATGAGCCTCGCGGTTGAGGTCGCGCGCGGGTGCGCAGGATGAGCGCGCCGAGCGCATTGCATGGCGTGGGCATCGGCCTGCGTCTTGCGCATTACGAGGCCTTCATAGCTGGACCGCCTGAAGTCGACTGGGTGGAAGTCCACAGTGAGAACTACTTCGGCGACGGCGGCTACGACCTGCACGTGCTCGAAACCGTGCGCCGCGACTTGCCGGTGAGCCTGCACGGCGTGGGGCTCGGCCTCGGCTCAGCGGCGCCGCTCGATACGGCGCATCTCGCGAGGCTCGCGCGGTTGGTGGAGCGTATCGAACCCGCCGTGGTTTCCGAGCATCTGAGCTGGGGCGCGAGTGCGCAAGGCGCGCTGCACGATCTGCTGCCCATGCCGCTCACGCACGCCTCGCTCGATCATTTGAGCGCACGCGTCTCGCAGATGCAGGACGCGCTGGGCCGCTCCGTGCTGATCGAAAATGTTTCGGCCTACGTACGATTTCGCGGCGATACCTGTAGCGAGGCCGAATTCCTCGCGGCGCTTGCGCAGCGCACGGGCTGTGGCGTGCTGCTCGACGTGAACAATCTGTACGTGAACCAATGCAACCACGGTGAGGACGCATTGGCGGCGATGGCCGTGCTGCCGCCGCAGATCGTAGGCGAGATCCATCTGGCGGGGCATCGGGTTACGCCAGTCGCCGTGATCGACGATCATGGCTCGCGCGTCGCACCGGCGGTCTGGTCGCTGTATGAGGCGGCGCTCGCACGATTTCGCTCGACACCCACGCTCATCGAATGGGACACGGCGCTGCCCGCGCTCGACGTGCTGCTGGACGAAGCCCGTCTCGCGCGCGAATGCCTGACGAAGCACACGCCGGTGCAAGGTGCGGTGGAGCGACGCTCATGACTGCGCGCGACACACTGGAGGCGATGCAGCAAGCCTTCGTTTCCGCACTCGACGACCCAGCCGCCGATGCGGCGCTGGCCAACCAGATGCTGCCCGCCGAAGCCGCGCTGCTGCACGAGCGCCTTGGCCTCTACCGCGGCAACGTGCGCGCGGCGCGTCGCCTCGCGCTCGCGAATGCGTATCCCGTGCTCGCCGCGCTGACTGGCGAGGCGTACTTCGAAGCCCTTGCGCTTGCGTACTCACGCGCGCATCTCTCGCGCGATGCCGATCTGAATCGCTTCGGCGCGCAACTGCCCGAATTCATCGAGCGCTACGAGACCGACACGCGCTACGCGTATTTCGGCGACGTCGCGCGGCTCGAATGGGCGCTGCATGGCGCTGCATACGCGGCCGATCGTCCGGCCAATGTCGCGCCGCTCAATGCGCAGCAATGGCAGGCGCTCGGCGCGGAGCGCCTCGCGCAGGCGCGTCTCGCCGTGCATCCCGCATGCGTGGCGCTCGCCTTGCGCTTCGACGCCGTGGCGGTCTGGCGGGCGCATCAACCGGGCGGCGTGTGGCCGGCGCGTGTGGAGGTGCCGTCGTGGGCGCTCGTGGTGCGTCCGCAATGGCGCCCCACGGTCCTCGCTCACACGCACGCCGCGCACGCAGCCTTCTTGGCTCTGCGCGATGGCGCAACACTCGACGCCGCGCTCGCGCAAGCCTTCCACATCGACCCGGCTTTCGACTTCGGCGGCCAGTGGCGCACGTGGATCGAGGCGGGCGCAATTGTCGGGGTGCGTAGCGACTGACCGCCCAGCATTAGAAAAATACAGCGCCGCCATAAAGCAGAGGAATCCAAACTAATCAGAGCGCCGGGCCAACTGAATCGCAATTTATTCAGGAGAATAGCCTGCAAAAACAGGTCCGGCCCCGCACGCTCCCGGTGACCGGACTTGCCCGCATAGCCACGCTTCACGCGGCATGCGAGGATGAATGCATACGCACAGCGTGCGCCCGTTTGCCGATGTGCACCCGATTGCACCCCGGCGCGCGCGGCGCCGGGCAACGTCCGCAGCCGGGCGCAGGCAAGCGCCCGACGGCCGACGCCGCTCCGGCGCCACTGCAAGGCCAGCCCCCGAAGGCCCGACATCATGATCCGCCGACCCAACGCCGTGCTTGTGATCGGCATTGCGCTCGCCGCAGTGCTGACGCTCGTCGCCGCGTGGGTCATGGCGCAGATGCGGCATGACGCGCTCGCGAGCGCCCGCGCTTCCGCGACGAACATGGCGCTGCTCTTCGAGCGCGACACGGCCCGCAATTTCGATGTCTACGCGCTGTCGCTCCAGGCTGTCATCGACGCCATCGACGACCCGCGCCTCGCCGCACTGCCCCCCGACATCCGCCAGGCCGTGCTGTTCGACCGCTCGGCCACGGCGAAGAATCTGGGCGCGATCTTCGTGACCAACGCGGCGGGCGACGTGGTGTTCGATTCGCGCTCGGTGCCGCCGCGCGCGCTCAACGTGGCCGACCGCGACTTTTTCATCGCGCAGCGCAACTCGCCGCACGTGGGCCTCTTTCTGAGCCGGCCGTTCATTCCGCGCGACGGGCCGGCGAACGCGACCATCGGCCTGAGCCGCCGTCTCTCCAACCCCGATGGCTCGTTCGCGGGCGTCGTGGTGGGCACGATGCGCCTCGACTATTTCCGGCAGCTCTTCAGCGGCGTGGACATCGGCACGAACGGCGCGGTGGTGCTCGCGCTCGCCGACGGCACGCTGCTCATGCGGCGTCCCTACGATCCGGCGCTGATCGGCAAGAGCATCGCGGAATCCTCGCTTTTCCGAAGCTTCGGGCGCGCGCAGGCCAGCGGCTTCTTCAATGTCGGCCCGGTGGACGGCGTGCGGCGCTGGTTCGCGCTGCGGCGCGTGGGCGACTATCCGCTCGTCTTCAGCGTGGGCGTCGCTGCGGAGGACGTCTACCGCGAATGGCGCGTGCGCGCCTGGATCATCGGCACGCTCACGGCGTTGCTCGACGCCTCGCTGATCGCGCTCGCGGTGATGTTCACGCGCCAGTTGCGCCGGCGCGGCGTGGTCGAGGCAGAGCTGCGGGTGCAGGCCGGCACCGACCCGCTCACGTCGCTCGCGAACCGGCGCGCCTTCGAAACCCGCGCTGACCACGAATGGGCGCGCGCGCGCCGCTCGGGCAGCCCGCTTTCGCTCGCGCTGATCGACGTGGACCGCTTCAAGCTCTACAACGACCACTATGGCCACCTGGCCGGCGACGACGCGCTCGCCGCCGTCGCGCACGCGCTCGGCGCGCACGCCCGCCGGGCGGCGGACTGCGCGGCGCGCTACGGCGGCGAGGAGTTCGTGCTGCTTTTGCCGGAGACGGGCGAGGCGCAGGCGCTCGCGTTGGTCGAGAAGGTGCGCGCCGCGATCGAGGCGCTGGCGCTGCCGCACGCCGGCAGCCCGAACGGCGTGCTCACCGTGAGCGTTGGCGTGGCCTGCACGACCCAGAGCGCGTTTGGCGACTGGCGCGCGCTGACCGACGCCGCCGATGCGGCGCTCTACACCGCGAAACGCGCGGGCCGCAACCGCGTGGCGGCATGGCTGCCCGCCACGACCGACGACGCGCGCGGCGCGAACGTCGAAGGCCGCTCTGGCTGATAACGCGCGGGAGTCGGCGGACGCTGCATTCGCGTGACGGGCGAAGTCTGGAGCGAAGCCGGGCGGGCAAAAAAAAACCGCTCAAGCAGGGGGGCTAGAGCGGAAAAATCGGAGAGTTTACAGCTTTCTGCCTCTGCATGAACCGTGATGGGTCACGCAGCAACTTCAGTCTAGGACTGGCTTCTCGCGCCTAATATAGGATGAGTCTTAAACTTCATTCGGCATCTACTTAAGACCCAGGCCTGTGGCGGCCGGATGGCGATTTGCCCTACGATGCGCCCCACGAGTTGCCCACGACCAGCGTCCGATCTGCCCCGCGATTCGAACCCTGAAACGACCGTAGTTTCGGACGCCCTACATCCGGCTTGCCACGCAGATTGCGGCTCCGTACACTCCCGCCTGACCTGCATCAAGGGCGGCCGTTGCATCGTTGCGTGCGCGCCAACAACCAGAACCAAACCGCAAAATCACGCCGACAAGAGGAACCCATGTCCGACTCCTATTTCCCCCGCTGGCGCGTGCAGACGGGTGCCGCCCGTGGCGTCGTGGCCCCCGACGAGCGCCTGCCCTGGCCGCAGATGTTCGCCATGGGCGTGCAGCACGTCGTCGCCATGTTCGGCTCGACGGTGCTCGCGCCGCTGCTCATGGGCTTCGACCCGAACCTGTGCATCTTCATGTCGGGTGTCGGCACGCTGCTGTTCTTCGCGGTGGTGGGCGGGCGCGTGCCGAGCTATCTCGGTTCCAGCTTCTCGTTCATCGGCCTCGTGATCGCCGTGACGGGCTATGGCGGGCAGGGCGCCAATCCCAACATCCCCGTCGCGCTCGGCGGCATCATCGCGTGCGGCGTGGCCTATACGCTGATCGGCGTGCTCGTGTCGGCCGTCGGCACCAGGTGGATCGAAACGCTCATGCCGCCGGTCGTGACCGGCGCGATCGTCTGCGTGATCGGCCTGAATCTCGCGCCCATCGCCGTGAAGGGCGTGAGCGGCTCGACTTTCGATTCGTGGATGGCGATCGTCACCGTGCTCTGCGTGGGCGGCGTAGCCGTGTTCACGCGCGGCATGCTCCAGCGTCTCCTGATTCTCGTCGGCCTCCTGATCGCCTATGTGATCTACGCGATCATCACGAACGGCATGGGTCTGGGCAAGCCGATCGACTTCTCGATCGTCGCGAACGCCGCCTGGTTCGGCATGCCGAAGTTCACCGCGCCCGTGTTCGATCCGCGCGCCATGACGCTGCTCGTGCCCGTCGCCGTGATTCTCGTGGCGGAGAACCTTGGCCACATCAAGGCCGTCTCCGCGATGACGGGCTACAACCTGGACCGCTATGTGGGCCGCGCGTTCATCGGCGACGGCCTCGCCACGATCGTCTCGGGCTTCGCGGGCGGCACCGGCGTCACCACCTACGCGGAAAACATCGGCGTGATGGCGGTGACGAAGATCTACTCGACGCTGGTGTTCGTGGTCGCCGCGGCCATCGCGATCGCGCTCGGGTTCTCGCCCAAGTTCGGCGCCGTCATCCAGACGATTCCGGGGCCGGTGCTGGGCGGTGTCTCGATCGTCGTGTTCGGCCTCATTGCCGTGACGGGCGCGCGCATCTGGGTCGTCAACAAGGTGGACTTCTCGGATAACCGCAATCTCATCGTCGCCGCGGTCACGCTCGTGCTCGGCGCGGGCGACTTCTCGCTCAAGCTCGGCGGATTCGGTCTGGGCGGCATCGGCACCGCCACGTTCGGCGCGATCATTCTCTACGCCCTGCTGCGCCGCAAGCCGGCGCAGGAAGCGGCGGTTTGAACGCCATCTGATCGTTGCTCTTTGCTGCCGCCGCGCGAACGCATGCGCGGCGCGCCAGCAGCACGCGCGGCGCCGGTTCAGGC
>DATBXG010000679.1:0-5335 GCA_036514415.1 Paraburkholderia sp. | reverse complement strand
AGGCGGGCGAGGTGCTCACCTATGGCGAACTCGCGAAGCGCATCGGCAGCGTCAGTGCGCGCGCCGTGGGCCAGGCGTGCGGCGACAATCCGTTTCCGATCGTCATTCCGTGCCATCGCGTGGTGTCGGCGAGCGGCCTCGGCGGTTTCGCCCATCATGGGGGCGAGGGCTTCTTTCGCGACGTGAAGCGCTGGCTGCTCGCACACGAATGCACGACGAACCGATTTCAGCTGCGATGACACGATGACGATGACGACGAATCCGCCGCCGCTCGCCGGGAGCGAAGCCGCCGACGAGGCGCACGACCAGGACGACGCAGCCCTCGAACCCGCCGCCGCCGAAGCGCTCGCGGCGAGCCTCACCGCCATCGACACGTTTTGCGACGCCATGTGGCTCGAGCACGGCCTCTCGCGCAACACGCTCGACGCCTACCGGCGCGACCTGCGCCTCTTCGCGCAATGGCTCGCGCGCGAGCGCTCCAACGCACTCGACACGACCCACGAAGACGATCTTCTCGCCTACAGCGCGCGCCGCAAGGACGACAAATCGACCTCGGCGAACCGGCGCCTTTCGGTGTTCCGCCGCTACTACGGCTGGGCGCTGCGCGAGCAGCGCGTGCATGCGGACCCGACCGTTCGCATCCGCTCGGCGAAGCAGCCACCGCGCTTTCCGTCCACCTTGAGCGAGGCGCAGGTCGAGGCGTTGCTCGGCGCGCCCGACGTGAACACGCCGCTCGGTTTGCGCGATCGCACGATGCTCGAGCTGATGTACGCGAGTGGCTTGCGCGTGACCGAGCTCGTCACGCTCAAGACCGTCGAGGTGGGCCTGAACGAAGGCGTCGTGCGCGTGCTCGGCAAGGGCTCGAAGGAGCGCCTCATTCCGTTCGGCGAAGAGGCGCACGCGTGGATCGAGCGTTACCTGCGCGAGGCGCGGCCCGCGTTGCTCGGCGCGCGCACGACCGACGCGCTCTTCGTGACCGCGCGCGCCGAAGGCATGACACGCCAGCAGTTCTGGCACATCATCAAGCGCCACGCGGCGGCGGCCGGCGTGCACGCGCCGCTCTCGCCGCACACGATGCGCCACGCGTTCGCCACGCACCTGCTCAATCACGGCGCCGATCTGCGCGTCGTGCAGTTGCTGCTCGGTCACAGCGACATCTCCACCACGCAGATCTACACGCACGTTGCGCGCGAGCGGCTGCGGCTCCTGCACGCGAAGCATCATCCGCGCGGGTGAGTCGCGCGAATGCGTTGGGCACGGCCCATGCAGGCCGTGCGATTACAATGCGCCGATGAGCAAATCGAAACACGTGTCCGAAACGCCTGCCACGCAGATGTTGCGCCGCGCGGGCGTCGCGTTCGGCGAGCATCCCTATGAGTATGTCGAGCATGGCGGCACGGGCGAGTCCGCGCGCCAGCTCGGCGTGGACGAGCATCGCGTCGTCAAGACGCTCGTGATGGAGGACGAGCACGCCAAGCCGCTCATCGTCCTCATGCACGGCGACCGCAAGGTATCGACGAAGAATCTCGCGCGCCAGATCGGCGCGAAGCGCGTCGAGCCCTGCAAGCCCGAAGTCGCGAACCGGCATTCGGGCTACCTGGTGGGCGGCACGTCGCCGTTCGGCACGAAGAAAACCATGCCCGTGTACGTCGAATCGACCATACTCGCGCTCGACGAGATCTGGCTCAACGGCGGCCGGCGCGGCTATCTCGTGAGCCTCGCGCCCTCGGTGCTCACGACGCTGCTCGACGCAAGGCCGGTGCAGTGCGCGAGCGTGGAGTGACCTGCGTTGCCACGCAACTGTTGCCGTTGCTTCCCGGATCAAGAAGTGCTGCAAACCCCGTACTTCACGGCGATGAAGGGTAGCGCGGATACCAAAGGCGTTCATGGGTAACTGAACTGCGATAAGCTAGTCCCATGGAACGTTTTCAGGCCTTCAAGTTCGAACTCATGCCCACTGGGGAGCATCAGCGCTTCATGCGCCGCACTGCCGGTGCGTGCCGTTTCGTCTATAACAAGGCACTGGTGCTTCAGAAGGCGAACCACGAAAACGGCAACAAGTACATTGGCTACGTCGGCCTGGCAAAGTTACTGACGGCTTGGCGCAACGGTTTTGAGACTCCTTGGCTCAAGGATGCGCCAGTGCATTCATTGCAGCATGCGTTAAAGGATCTCGATCGTGCGTACCGCAACTTCTTTGACAAACGCGCTGCCTTCCCGCAGTTCAAGAAGCGCGGCCAGCGCGACAGTTTCCGCTACCCCGATTCCAAACAGATCAGGCTCGAACAGGGTAATGGCCGGATCTTCCTGCCCAAGCTCGGCTGGATACGCTACCGACAGAGCCGCAAAGTCTTGGGCGAACTGCGCAATGTCACGGTCAGCCACTTGGCCGGCAAGTGGTTCATTTCAATCCAGACACGGCGCGAGGTCGAGCGGCCTGTCGTGCAAGCGACGTCGGCCGTCGGCATTGATGTTGGAATTGACCGTTTTGCCACGTTCTCAGACGGCTCGCACATTGAGGCGCTTAACAGTTTCAGGCGGCACGAGAAACGTCTCGCACGCGCACAGCGTTGCCTGAGCCGCAAGGTCCGATTTAGCAGCAACTGGGAGAAACAGAAGGGGCGCATTCAGCGCATCCATGCCTGCATCGCCAACGCGCGTCGCGACTACCTTCACAAGGCCTCAGCCACGATCAGCCAAAACCACGCGCTCGTGTGTATCGAAGACCTGAGGGTGCGCAACATGTCAAAGTCGGCGGCAGGTAGCGTCGAAAAGCCGGGCAAAAATGTTCGGGCCAAGTCTGGCCTGAATAAGGGTATTCTCGATCAAGGTTGGGCCGAGTTTAGACGCCAACTCGAATACAAGCTGGACTGGAGCGGCGGCTGGCTCATCGCGGTGCCGCCGCATCACACGAGCCAGACTTGCCCGCGCTGCGGACACATCTCGGCCGACAACCGCACAACACGGGCGAAGTTTCTCTGTGCCGTGTGCAGTTACGAGAATCATGCCGACGTCGTCGGCGCGATCAACATTTTGGCGCGGGGACACCGCGTTGCAGCCTGTGGAGAGGTGGTGCCGTCAGGCCCCTCAGTGAAGCAGGAACCTGCCGAAGCGACTACGCAAGAGATGTCTCATGCGTAGCGCCGTAGAATCCTTTCCCTTTCCGCACAGTGGCGGCCGAAGGTCGGGGGAGAGGAGGATGTCAATTACCCTGGTTTGTGCCGGATGCGCTGGCAGCGGCCGCCTGCGCTTCGGTAGAATGAGCGCCGTCGCGCGCCGGCCGGGCGCGTCCGCCTTTCCACTTCCTCCGGGTTTCGTGCATGTACAACCTGTTCGTCGCCGTTCTTGCCTATCTGATCGGCTCGGTTTCGTTCGCGGTGATCGTGAGCGCCTTCATGGGCCTCGACGACCCGCGCTCCTACGGCTCCGGCAACCCCGGCGCGACCAACGTGCTGCGCAGCGGCAACAAGAAGGCCGCGATCCTCACGCTGATCGGCGACGCGTTCAAGGGCTGGCTGGCCGTCTGGCTCGTCGCGCATTTCGGGCCGCGCTACGGTCTCGGCGACACGGCCATCGCGCTCGCCGCGATCGCCGTGTTCCTCGGCCATCTGTATCCAGTGTTCTTCCGCTTCAAGGGCGGCAAGGGCGTCGCCACCGCGGCGGGCGTGCTGCTCGCCGTGAATCCGATCCTCGGCGTGGCCACGCTCGCCACCTGGCTCATCGTCGCGTTCTTCACGCGCTATTCGTCGCTCGCGGCGCTGGCGGCTGCCGTGTTCGCGCCGCTCTACTACGTGTTCATGTTCGGCCCGCGCGTCGTCGCGCTCGCCATTCTCGCCATGAGCGTGCTGCTGTTCTGGCGGCATCGCGCGAACATCTCCAAGCTCATCGCCGGCAAGGAGAGCCGCATCGGCGAGAAGAAGACGGCCGGCGCGGGCAAGTAAGCTCCGGTTTCTATTTGTCTGATAATTTCGCTCAACGCACGCCATCTCGCTGCTAACGATCGACTTACAACGCACCAGTTCCGGTTGCGCTCTCAAGAACGCCGCGTGATCTGCCGTAAACCCTGGTAGTTCCAGATCAGTTTTCGTTTGCGGATTTCCTCGTCATCCCACACGGCGTTCCCCCTTCCATGTTCTCCACCATCCGGGCGCGCATCGTCGCGCTTTGCGTCGTTATCGTCGTGGCCGCGCTCGCGGCGAACACGGCGCTCAACTACTTCATCGCCGATTCGCACAACAAGGATTCGATCGTCAGCCAGCTCACGGCGGTCGAGGACAGTCATGCGCAAGGCATTGCGGACTGGGTTGCGTCGCACCTGCGGATGATCGATTCGCTGCAGGACGCCGTGCTCGGGCCCGATCCCTTGCCCTCGCTCAAGCAGATCGCGACGGCGGGCGGCTTCACGAACGTCTACGTGGGCTTCCCGGACCACACGGCGAAGTTTTCCGCGCCCGCGGGCATTCCGGCCGACTACGATCCGACCGTGCGCCCCTGGTACAAGCAGGCCATTGCGGCGGGCAAGCCCGTCGTCACGCCGCCTTATGTGGATGCCGGCACCGGCAAGCTCGTGGTGGCGTTCGCGGTGCCCGTGATCCGCGATGGCGCGCTCAAGGCAGTCGTCTCCGGCAACGTCACGATGGACGACGTGATCGCCAACGTTCGCTCGATTCATCCCACGCCCGCGAGCTTCGGCATGCTCGTGGACGCGAGCGGCGCGATCGTCGCCCACCCGGACCCGAAGCTCACGCTCAAGAACGTCTCGGAACTCGCGCCGGAGCTGGCAGGAGAGCGCCTGAACGCGCTGTTCTCGGCCGCGGCGCCATTGAAGGTGGACGTGAACGGCGACATCAAGCTGATGCGTGCGCAAACGATTCCGGGCACGGACTGGCGCGTAATCGTGGCGCTCGACCGCGACGATGCGACGGCCGCCATGCGCTCGCTTCTCACGGCGTCGCTCATCGCGCTCGTGGTGATCGGCGTGGCGGCCGCGGCGATCGTGGCGGCCGCGACTGCCGTGTCGTTCCAGCGCCTCTCGCGCGTGCGCGACGCGATGGACGCCATCAGCGCCGGCGAGGGCGATCTCACGAAGCGCCTGCCCGCCTTGGGCAACGACGAAGTCGCGCAGATCGCGCGCTCGTTCAACGCTTTCATGGACAAGCTGCGCAACGTGATGCGCCACATCCGTGAGGCGAGCGAATCGGTGCGCACCGCGAGCGACGAGATCGCTGCGGGCAACGTCGATCTGTCGGGTCGCACCGAATCGGCGGCAGCGAGCCTCGAAGAGACGGCGGCCTCGATGGAGGAGATCACGGCGACGGTCGCGCAGTCGGCGAAC
>DATBXG010000678.1:0-5810 GCA_036514415.1 Paraburkholderia sp. | reverse complement strand
GTTCCATGCGGCTCACCGCGACGGCGCGATGCGTACCGACGGCAACCTCGGCGGCCACGTGAACTACGAGCCGAACCGCTTCGGCGACTTCGCGCAGGACCGCAATGCGCGGGAGCCCGCACTGCAGGCGGGCGCGGTCGATCACTACGATCACCGCGAGGACGATGACTACTACAGCCAGCCGGGCGCGCTGTTTCGCCTCTTCGACGCGGGCCAGCGCGAGCGGCTCTTCGCGAACATCGCACGGCATATCAACGGCGTGCCGGCGGAGATCGTGGAGCGTCAGATCGAGCACTTCCGCCGCGCCGATCCGGCGTATGCGCAAGGCGTGATCGACGCGATCGCGAAGCTGGCCAGGTAAGCAGGCGGGCGCTGTGTGTCGTCACGACGCTGAGATGACGCGCCGCGCCCTGAGCAGGACGAAAAGGCAACGCCAGGGAGCACGATCATGACCCGAACGATGACGATGACGCTCAAGACCATGGGACCAGGAACGGCCGCCGCGATGGCGCGCACGCGCGCGCAAGGCACGCAGCTGGTGCGTCGCGCGGTGGGCTTTGCGATCGTGGTGAGCGGCTTCGTGGCGATTGCCGCGCAAGGCCTCGCGCTCCTGGCGGGGCGCTGAGCGGTTGGCGCGGCGCCGTGCATGGGTGCGCCGCACGCCGCTGCTGAGTAGGGCCGGATGAGCCGGTTTTCTGATATTTCCAGGCTACACTGACGGCCGATCGAGCGTTCGGGCGCTGACACTGAAGAGCGCGCGGCGCGTCTGGATCGTTCTGCACGACGTAGTCTCACTGGTACACAAGGAGTCGTCATGGCCAAAAAAGCAACCGTACAGCATGTGAATATCGGCATCAGCGACAAGGACCGCAAGAAGATTGCGGACGGCCTCTCGCGCCTGCTCGCGGACACCTACACGCTGTATCTGAAGACGCACAACTTCCACTGGAACGTCACGGGGCCGATGTTCAACACGCTCCACCTGATGTTCGAAGGGCAGTACAACGAGCTCGCGCTGGCCGTGGACGCGATCGCCGAACGCATTCGCGCGCTGGGCGTGCATGCGCCGGGCAGCTACAAGGAGTTCGCGAAGCTCTCGTCGATTCCCGAAGCCGACGGCGTGCCGGCCGCGGAAGACATGATCCGCCAGCTGGTGGAAGGCCAGGAAGCCGTGGTGCGCACCGCGCGCGCGATCTTCCCGTCCACGGAAGCGGCCAACGACGAGCCGACCGCCGACCTGCTCACGCAACGCATGCAGACGCACGAAAAGACCGCGTGGATGCTGCGCTCGCTGCTGGCTTGATGCCGGCGCGGCGCGCACGCGCCGCATTGCAGGCGCCGTATTGCAGCCGCGCATTGCAGCCGCACTGGGCACGATAGAAAGCCCGCCGGACGTCCGGCGGGCTTTTTTTTCGCCTGGCTGCTACCCGGGGACAGGGCGCGCGGGCGTGGCGAGGCCGGAGGTGGCAACGCGGCGGCCTGGCCTACAATAGCGGGATCGCTTTTCCCGCCCCGATCATGTTTGCCCGACTCCCGCTCTATTTGCGGCTCGTCCGTATGGATAAGCCGATCGGCAGCCTGCTGCTGCTGTGGCCGACGCTCAACGCGCTGTGGATCGCCTCGGACGGCCATCCGCCCCTCTCGCTGCTGATCATTTTCACCATCGGCACGGTGCTGATGCGCTCGGCGGGCTGCGCGATCAACGACTACGCCGACCGCGACTTCGACCGCCACGTGAAGCGCACGGCCGAGCGCCCCATCACCTCGGGCCGCATCCGCGCCTGGGAAGCGGTGGCGATTGCCGCGGGTCTCGCGCTCGTGTCGTTCCTGCTGATCCTGCCGCTGAACGCGCTCACGAAGGAGCTATCGGTCGTCGCGCTGTTCGTGGCGGCCTCGTATCCGTTCACGAAGCGCTTCTTCGCAATTCCGCAGGCGTATCTGGGCATCGCGTTCGGCTTCGGCATTCCGATGGCGTTCGCCGCCGTTCAGGATCACGTGCCGGCGCTCGCGTGGATCATGCTGGTCGCCAACGTGTTCTGGTCCGTGGCCTACGACACCGAATACGCAATGGTCGATCGCGACGACGACATCAAGATCGGCATCCGCACTTCGGCGCTCACGTTCGGCCGCTACGACGTGCTCGCGATCATGCTCTGCTACGCGGCCACGCTCGGCATCTACGTGTGGGTGGGCGTGACGCTGGGTTTCGGCTGGCTCTACTGGCTCGGCTGGGTGGCCGCGGCGGGCTGCGCCATTTACCACTACACGCTCATCAAGGGCCGCGAGCGCATGCCGTGCTTCGCCGCGTTCCGCCACAACAACTGGCTGGGTGGCGTGCTGTTCGTGGGCATTGCCGCCCATTACGCCGTTGCGGCACTCTGAGGGCGTTCCCGGCTCGCGAAACCTTCATATAAGAAAGCGCCGGGTGCATGACACACCCGGCGCTTTTTCCATCTGGGACCGGCCGGCTTACTGCTTGCCGAACTCCTCGCCCATTTCCTTTGCGCGTGCATCTGCCGCGAGCGCACCCTTGACGATGGCGGCCTTCACGCCCGATGCGTCGAACGAGGCCAGTGCGGCAGCCGTCGTGCCGCCCTTCGAGGTCACGCGCTCGCGCAGCACGGCGGGCGGCTCGTCCGACTGCAACGCGAGCTGCGCCGCGCCAGCGAACGTGGCGATGGCGAGCGCGCGGCCTTGCTGCTCGTCCATGCCGAGCTGGCGTGCCGCTTCTTCGAGCGCTTCGATGAAGTAGAAGACGTAGGCCGGGCCGCTGCCCGAGATGCCCGTGACCGCGTCGATCTTCGCTTCGTCGTCGAACCAGACGGTTTGGCCCACGGCGCCGAGCACGTCCGAGGCGAGCTGGCGGCCCGCCGCGTCCACGCCGCTGCTGGCGACGAGACCGGTTGCACCCATGCCGATCAGCGCGGGCGTATTCGGCATCGTGCGCACGACGCGTGCGTGGCCGTTCAGCCAGCGCGACAGGTCTTCGATGCGAATGCCGGCCATGATGCTGATGACGACCTGATTCGCGCCGAGGTGCGGGGCAATGCCTTCGGCCACGGCCTTGGCGATTTGCGGCTTCACGGCGATCAGCACCGCGTCGTACGACGCGAGCGCCGCGTCCGCGGCGGCGCCGGTGCGCACGCCGAACTGCTCGGCGCTGCGCTTGCGGGCGTCCTCGTTCGGATCGATCGCGTAGAGGTTGGCGGCGGGGACGCCCTTGCGGATCAGGCCGCCGATGAGTGCGGCGGCCATGTTGCCGCCGCCGATGAAGGCAATTTTCATGGTGATGGAATCGTTCAGTGAATCAGTGGGAGTAGTCGCGCGCGCCGAAGATCGCGGTGCCGACGCGCACGATCGTCGCGCCTTCGAGCACCGCGGCTTCGAGATCGGCCGACATGCCCATCGAGAGCGTGTCGAGCGCCAGGCCTTCTGCGCGCAGCGCGTCGAACAGCTCGCGTAATTGGCGGTGTGGCGCGCGTTGCGCCTCGAGCGAGGTTTCCGGCTCAGGGATCGACATGAGCCCGCGCAGGCGCAGGTTGGGCAGGGCGGCGATCTGGCGTGCGACCTGCCGCGCTTCTTGCGGGGTGACGCCGCTCTTGCTCGCCTCGCCGCTCACGTTGACCTGGAGGCAGACGTTGAGCGGCGCCATACCGGCGGGACGCTGCGCCGAAAGGCGCTCGGCGATCTTCAGACGATCGACCGAATGGACCCAGTCGAAATGCTCGGCGACGGGGCGTGTCTTGTTCGATTGGAGCGGCCCGATGAAATGCCATTCGAGACCCGCGCGCAGGTCGGCGAGCGCCTCGATCTTGTCCACGGATTCCTGCACGTAGTTTTCGCCGAACGCGCGCTGGCCGGCGGCGTGAGCGGCGCGTACGTCCTGCGCGGGAAACGTTTTCGAAACCGCGAGCAGTTCCACGCTTTGCGGGTCGCGGCCGGCGTTGCGGGCGGCGGCCGCGATGCGCTCGCGGACGGCTTCGAGATTGCGGGAGAGATCGGTCATCGTGCTTGAGACCGGCGCGCGAGATGCGCGCCGGTTTTGGATCCAAAACGATCAGAACGACGGCCATTATACGGACTGCAACGGCGCGAAACACTGGCCAGAAAGGCTATGCCGATTGGCCGACTGTTTGCGCGTGCGGCGCTTCGCTACATTGATTGCGTTCCCGAGACGCGTGCGCCTCGGCCGCCCAGCGTTTCAGTTCGTCGCCAGCATATGTTCGACCAGCTCAATCCAGTGCGTGACGGGAATCGTCGTGCCGCTTTGCAGGTGCGTGATGCAGCCTATGTTGGCCGAGACGATCAATTGCGGCTCCAGCGCCTGCAGCCGGTCCACCTTCTGGTTGCGCAGCGTGTACGAAAGGCGCGGCTGCGTGATCGAATAGGTGCCCGCGGAACCGCAGCAAAGATGGCTGTCGACGGGCAGCCGCACGTCGAGGCCGAGCGCGGTGAGCAACTTTTCCACGCCGCCGCGCAGTTGCTGGCCGTGCTGCAGCGTGCAGGGCGGATGCCAGGCCACGGTCTTGATGCCGCGGTGCCTCGTGGCCGCCACGAGCTGCTCTTCGAAGGCGGGCAGCAGTTCGGAAAGGTCGCGCGTGAGCTCGACCACGCGGCGCGCTTTCTCCACATAGTCCGGATCGTCGCGCAGCAGGTGCGCGTACTCCTTCACCGTCGCGCCGCAGCCGGAGGCGTTCATCACGATTGCCTCCACGCCTTGCTCTATGTATGGCCACCAGGCGTCGATGTTGGCGCGGACGTCGGCGAGCGCGTCGTCCGCGTAGCCCATATGCAGGCGGATCGCGCCACAGCAGCCCGATTGCGGCGCGACGATCGTCTCGATGCCGAGCGCGTCCAGCACGCGCGCGGTGGCGATGTTGATGTTGGGCATCATCGAGGGCTGCACGCAGCCCTGCAGCATCAGCATCTTGCGCGCGTGCTTCGCGCTGGGCCATGCGAGCGGGCGCTGGCGCACCGGCACCTTGTCGCGCAGGCGCTTGGGCAGGAGCGGGCGCACCTGCTGGCCAAGGCGCATGACCGGCGTGAAGAGTGCGCGGCGCGGCAGCAGGCCCGCGAGCAGGCGACGCATGAGGCGCTGGCGCAGCGGGCGCCGCACCATCTGTTCGGCGTGCTTGCGGCCCACTTCCACGAGGCGCCCATACTGCACGCCCGATGGGCACGTGGTCTCGCAACTGCGGCACGTGAGGCAGCGGTCCAGGTGCGTGAGCGTGCTCTTCGTGACCGGCGCGCCTTCCACCATCTGCTTCATGAGATAGATGCGCCCGCGCGGGCCGTCCAGCTCGTCGCCGAGCAACTGATAGGTCGGGCAGGTCGCGGTGCAGAAGCCGCAATGCACGCACTTGCGCAGGATCGCGTCGGCTTCGTCGCCGTCGGGGGTATTGCGTATGAAGTCCGCGAGGTTCGTCTGCATCGCCGCGTGTGGGTGTCGTCAGAAGTCGGAATACAGCCGGCCGCGATTGAAGATGCGGGCCGGGTCGAAGGCGGCCTTCAGGCCGCGATGGATCTTCATGAGCGGCGCTGGCAACGGCGTGAACACGCCCGCGCTGCGGTCGTAGTCGCGGCCCGTGCGGAACATCGTGGCGTGGCCGCCGGCCTGCTTCGCGCTGATGCGCACCGTTTGCGCGTCGGTTTCCGTGATCCACCAGCGCTGCGCGCCGCCCCATTCCATCAGTTGCGCGCCGGGCAGTTGCAGCGGCTCGGCGATCGAGGGGAGCGCGAGGCGCCACAGCGCCGCGTTGGGGGCGATCGACGCAAAGAACGGATCGGTCTGCTCGCGCAGGCCCGCCCAG
>DATBXG010000677.1:0-2201 GCA_036514415.1 Paraburkholderia sp. | reverse complement strand
ATCATCGAAGGCATCGTGCTAGAGAACGCCTGAGCGGACCACGATGCAATCGATACAACTCGCCCTCTGGGTGGTCGCGACGCTGGTCGCCATCGCCCTCGTTTTCGACTTCATGAACGGTTTTCACGACGCGGCGAATTCCATCGCCACGGTCGTGTCCACGGGCGTGCTCAAGCCGCAGCAGGCGGTGGCGTTCGCCGCCATGTTCAACGTGATCGCCTATTTCGTCTTCCACCTGAAGGTCGCGCAGACGGTGGGCAAGGGCACCATCGACCCCGATATCGTCGACCACTACGTGGTGTTCGGCGCGCTCATGGGCGCGATCGGCTGGAATCTGCTGACCTGGTACTACGGGATTCCGTCGAGTTCCTCGCATGCGCTGATCGGCGGCCTCGTGGGCGCGGCGCTCGCGAAGTCGGGCTGGGGTTCACTCAACTTCGACGGCCTCATGAAGACCGTGGCGTTCATCTTCATCTCGCCGCTGCTCGGCTTCGTGCTGGGATCGTTCTTCATGCTCACGGTGTCGTGGCTCTATTTCCGCACGCCGCCCAGCAAGGTGGACCGTCGCTTCCGGCGTTTGCAGCTTGTGTCCGCGGGGCTCTATAGCCTCGGCCACGGCGGCAACGATGCGCAGAAGACCATCGGCATCATCTGGATGCTGCTGATCGCTACGGGCTACTCGGCGATCGGCTCGGACGCACCGCCCATCTGGGTGATTGGCGGCTGCTACCTGTCGATGGGACTCGGCACGCTGTTTGGCGGCTGGCGCATCGTGCGCACGATGGGCCAGAAGATCACCAGGCTCAAGCCGGTGGGCGGCTTCTGCGCGGAGGCGGGCGGGGCGCTCACGCTCTTCACGGCTTCGTGGATGGGCATTCCCGTTTCGACCACGCACACGATCACGGGCGCGATCGTCGGGGTTGGCGCGACGCAGAAGCTCAGCGCGGTGCGCTGGGGCGTGGCGGGCAACATCGTCTGGGCGTGGGTGCTGACCATACCGGCCTCTGCCACGCTGGCCGCGGCCGCCTGGTGGCTCGGCCATCGCTTCATGTAAAACCTGCGGCGCCTTCGGGCGCCGCAGTGCTTTTCAGGGCTTGCCAGCGCCGCGCGGGCAGTCGCCTCAGATGAGCGGCGTGCTGGCCCCGTCCATGGGAATGAGGGCGCCGGTGACGTAGCTCGCGCGGCGGCTCGCGAGAAAAAGCGCGACATCGGCAATTTCCTCCGGCTTCGCGTAGCGCCCGAGCGGCACCTTCGCTTCGCCGCTTGCCAGCGCCTGGATGGCGTCGACGCCTTCCCTTTGCGCCTCCAGCTGAACGGCTTCCTGCAGCCGCTCCGTGAGTGTGGCGCCCGGATTGATCGCGTTGATGCGGATACCGTAGCGCGCGTGGTAGTGAGCGAGGCCCACCGTGGCGAGCATCAGGGCCGCGTTGGCCGCGCCCCCGGCGATATGGATGTCGCTCGCGAACTTGCCGCCCATGCCGATGATATTGACGATCGCACCGGGCTCCATGCTCTCGCCTGCCTTGATCCGCTGCACCATGCGGCGCAGCACTTCCTGCTGCGGGTAGATGTAGGGGAAATACTTCGCCTCCATGGTGGCCTTGAACGCGTCTGCATCGAGCGTTTCCGGGTCGTAGCGGCGCGCCGCGCCCGCGCTGTTGATGAGGATATCGATGGGCCCTACCGCCGTGGAGACTTCCTCGACCACGTCGGCGGCGCTATGCGCTTCATGCAGGTCCGCGCGCGTGAGATGCACGTGCAGGCCTTCGCTCGCCAGTTGCTCGCGGGCGCGCGCGAGATTGGCCGGATCGCGCGAGACGATCGCCACGCGCGCGCCTTCCTTCGCAAAGGCGCGCGCGCAGGCAAGGCCGATGCCCTTGCTGCCGCCCGTCACGAGCACCACCTTCTTGCTGAGTCCAAGATCCATCGTCGCCTCGCTGCGAGAAAGTATGAAAAACGGTCCCAAAACAATAGCAGAGGCGCAGGGCACCGGAAACCTTCCTCGCCGTCCGGCCAGGTGCAAGGGTCTTCAGTAGCCGCTGTTGGCAAAGCGCGCGATGGGGTCATCGCTGGACTGGGTCGGGGCGGGGGAGGCTGCGCCAGCCGTCGAGGCACGCATGATCTGCACGCTGCCCGCGGAGGGGGACGCCGCCTGGATCGGCGTCGAACCCACCTGGCCAGCCTGGCGCGCCGCCGCCGTG
>DATBXG010000676.1:0-4694 GCA_036514415.1 Paraburkholderia sp. | reverse complement strand
GGCGTCGTGGGTCTGGCCGTGATGGGTAGCAATCTGGCGCTCAACATCGAAAGCCGTGGCCATGCGGTCTCGGTGTTCAATCGCAGCCGCGCCCGAACCGACGAGCTGATCGCCGAGTATCCGGATCGCAAGCTCGTGCCGGCGTACACGCTCGAAGAGTTCGTGGATTCGCTGGAAAAGCCGCGCCGCATTCTGATGATGGTGAAGGCCGGCGCGCCCACCGACGACACCATCGCCGCACTCAAGCCGCTGCTGGACAAGGGCGACATCCTGATCGACGGCGGCAACACGCATTTCACCGACACGATCCGCCGCAACCAGGAACTCGCCAAGGCGGGCCTGCACTTCATCGGCACGGGCGTGTCGGGCGGCGAGGAGGGCGCGCTCAAGGGGCCGTCGATCATGCCGGGCGGCCAGCGCGACGCTTACGATCTCGTTGCACCGATCCTCACCGAGATCGCCGCGAAGGCGCCGGACGGCGAACCGTGCGTGGCCTACATGGGTCCGGACGGCGCGGGCCACTTCGTGAAGATGGTGCACAACGGCATCGAGTACGGCGACATGCAGCTGATCGCCGAAAGCTACGCGGTGCTCAAGCAGGTGCTCGGCCTCTCGAACGAGGAACTGGGCACGGTCTACACCGAGTGGAACGAGGGCGAACTCGACAGCTACCTGATCGAGATCACCTCGAAGATCTTCGGCAAGAAGGACGAGGAAACGGGCAAGGATCTCGTGGACGTGATTCTCGACCGCGCCGCGCAGAAGGGCACCGGCAAGTGGACGAGCCAGAACGCGCTCGACCTCGGCGCGCCGCTGCCGCTCATCACCGAGGCGGTGTTTGCCCGCGTGCTTTCGTCGCTCAAGACGCAGCGCGTGGCAGCGAGCAAGGTGCTCTCGGGCCCGGATGCGAAGCCGTTCCCGGGCGACCGCAAGGCGTTCATCGAGTCGGTGCGCCGCGCGCTGTACTTCTCGAAGGTCATTTCGTACGCACAAGGTTTCGCGCAGCTGCGCGCCGCCTCCGACGAGTACAAGTGGGACCTCCAGTACGGCACGATCGCAAAGATCTTCCGCGCGGGCTGCATCATCCGCGCGCGCTTCCTGCAGAAGATCATGGACGCCTACGCGAAGAATCCGCAGCTCGACAATCTGCTGCTCGATCCATATTTCCGTGACGTCGCCGCGAACTATCAGGCGGCGCTGCGCGACGTGGTGATCCAGGCGGTGAGCGCCGGCGTGCCGGTGCCGGCGTTCTCGTCCGCCGTGGCGTACTTCGACGGCTACCGTTCCGAGCGCGTGCCCGCCAACCTCGTGCAGGCGCAGCGCGACTTCTTCGGTGCCCATACGTTCGAGCGCATCGACAAGCCGGGCAGCTTCCACGCCGACTGGTCGTAAGGAAATCGCAAGACAAGAGGCCGCATTGTCGTTGCGGTCTTTGTTGGAATCGAAAGGTGAGTCCAAGGGGCTCACCTTTTTTTATTGCTAGAATTGCAACGGTGTTTTGAGTAATTAGGGTTTTCCCTAGAGAGATCGGACGCCTACACTGTAATCAATCGCTGACGAACACGCTGTTCCGAAGCGGAAATAAAACCAGTTGGAGGTCCGATCATGAACAAGCTCATCCCCGCAGTTGTCGTTGCCGCCGCTCTTGCCATTCCGGCAATTTCGTTCGCCCAGTCGAGCCAACAGGGCCTGACCCGCGCCCAGGTGCGCGCGCAACTGGTCGAGCTCGAGCACGCCGGCTACAACCCGACGGCTGACCATGCTGACTACCCGAAAAACCTGCAGGCTGCCCAGGCCCGCGTGACCGAAGAAAAGCTCGCCGCCGGCGACACCAGCGGCTACGGCGCACCGGCCGTGGGTACCTCGCAGTCGGGCGCAGCGGTGCAACCGGCACAGGTCGCCCCGCATCAGCAGGTTTATTTCGGCCACTAAGCCCTGACCGAACGGGGCCGCCTCAGGCGGCTCCGGTGCAAGACCCCCTGTAGTTCGTTGCTGTAGTTGGTTCTCGCAGTACGCAGTGAGTGGTTGCTGTTGGCTGTTGCAGTACGCAGGTGCAATTGTGCAGTGGCGGTACGCGGTAGAAGTTGAAGTAGCACTACGCAGAGCGTTGTTGCAGTTGCAGTGAGCAGTGAGAGAGAGTTGTGAGTTGTTGCAGCAGCAAGTGGAAGCAAGCAGAGAGCAGCAGGTAGCAGGCAGTTGAAGTTGGCTGGCGCAGTGAGAGGTGCAGCCGTGCAGTAGCAGTAGGCAGTACGTTGTTGCAGCAGGCAGTAAGCAGTACGCAGTCCAGCACGGACCGGTTCTCGACCGGTCCGTACTTTTTTGTGGGCCCGTTTTGCGACTCGATGCGCGACTTCAGCGCGCATGCAGATGGGGCACGCCCTCGCTCGTCGCGACCTTGAGCTGATGCAGCGCCCGGTGCGCCTTGTTCAACTGGGCCTGGGCAGCAATGCGCTGCGCCTCCAGTTGCGCCACTTCCTTGCGCACCTGATGCTGGCGGCCCGTCACCGTCTGCTCCTGTTCCGCGTGGCGCTGCAGGTCCACGCGCAGCCGTTCGGCCTGCGCTTCCGATTCCTCGATCATCCGTGTGAGCTCGGCGTTTTGCGCGACGAGTTGCACGCGGCGCGTTTCGCCGTCGGCGAGGCGCGTCGCTTGCTCCTGCATGAGATGAAACGCGGAGCCGGCCGCGTCAAGGTCGTTGGCCTTCAGCGCGCGCCACAGCACGGTTTCCTGATGCAGCGCGACGAAGTAGCCAAGCGTGGGCGGATGGAAAAACAGGCTCACGGTATAGGCAAAGCAGCGATAGACGCGGAAGGTCGTCAGCTCGTCGGCGGCGTGGAGCGCCTCGAACGCGGCGCCGTCGGCGATTTGCACCGGGCGGCCGTTGAGGTGCGCGGGCATGACCGGCACCGGATGGAGCGTGGATACCGGGCGCGGCCCGCCGGCGCCCTCGGGCAGCGCGGTCGTGCCCGCCGCCTGTTCAGCGCGAGACTCGATTTCGACGGCGCTTTCAGGCGACGTGTCGGGGGCGGCATGCGGGTCATGCGCGACGGCGGCGCTTGCGGCGGCGCGTTGCGTGATGGGGTCGTGCGCCACGGCAACGAGGCGAGATGAGCCGCCAGGGAGCGCGGCGTTACGGCGGTTCAGAATGGATTTCACGGCGGTTCCCCCAGTTTGGCGCGCCACGGCACGGCAGTCATGCGATACGGCGCTCCACACGCGGCAACGCGGCACACAGGCGCCGGCGCACAGGCAAATGGGGCGGGCGATGCGGGTGGGGCGCCGTCCGCTCCGGGTTCGCGTACTAATGAAGCAGGCGAGGCCGGCGTGCAATGTCGTCGAAGAGCGCACTGCCGGGTTCGAGCGCGAAAAGCCAGGTTTCGTCATAGCCGCTCAGCGTATCGAGCGCATCGCGCAAGCGCTCGATCACCACGGCGGGAATTTCCACGGACGCCTCGATGGCGCCGGAAAGCCGTGCGATGCTGGCGTGTTGCACCAGTTCGTCGGCGGCTTCGGCCACGTCGGCCGCAAAGACGAGATGGTTGTTCAACAATTCGACGAGGCCAGGCGACGACGCGACATCTTCGACGTTGAGCTGCAGTGAAAGAAAGGTGGCTTTATTCATGCTCGAATCCCTCAGGGCCATGGGACTGCAGCGAGAGGCCTTTCATCTGATTATCGGGTCACGCGTGAACCAGTATAGGCGCTGACCCGCGCAAACGCAGGCCGGGCGCGCATGCCAGCGAAAAAAGGCGCTCGAGGCATGAACGATATAATGGGGACGTTCGCCATTTCCGGCTCGTTTCGCGGAATTTGGCGCGCAAGCGAACGCCTGCGGCCCGCCGCGCATCCAATCTGCGTATCCCCCACATACGCGAGGACCAAGCGAGGAACAGCACGATGAATCGACAACGGCGAAACCCGGGCGCCTATGCGGCGCTGGCTGTCCTTACGCTCGTCTGCAGCGCCTGTAGCAGCACCTTCATGCCCTGGGAGTCTCAGGGCGCGCCCGCCATGTCGACGAGCGGCGTGCCCGCGGGCTACTACCGCGTCAATCCGGGCGACACACTCTCGCGCGTTGCCGGGGCCTTCGGCCAGCGTCCCCAGGACCTCGCGATCTGGAACCAGCTGCCGTCCGCTAACGCCCAGATCCTGCCCGGCCAGGTGCTGCGCGTCGCGCCGCCGCCGAACTACGCCATGGCCGCCCCGCCGGCGCAGGTGCCGGGCGGCGCCCCCGCCGCGGCGGGCGTGGCCATGCCCGCGCCGGTCGCGCCATCCATTGCGCTCGCGTGGCCCGTGCGCGGGCCGATCCTGCAACGCTTCGTGCCGGGCAAGTCCACCGGCATCGTGATCGGCGGCACGCCCGGCGAGCCGGTCAAGGCCGCCGCCGCCGGGCGCGTGGTCTATGCGGGCACCGGCATCGAGGCCTACGGGCCGCTCGTCATCATCAAGCACAACGACCAGGTCGTGACGGCCTATGGCCGCAACGGCAAACTGCTCGTCAAGGAAGACGACGCCGTCTCGCAAGGCCAGCCGGTTGCGGAGATGGGCACCGGCGGCGTTCAGTTCGAAGTCCGTAGCGACGGCAAGCCCGTCGATCCGCTGCCCCTGCTCGGCCGCTAGCCGCGCCTGCGTTGCTGCCCGTGGGGCACGGCGGGCGCGCCCCGGGCATCCGCTCCGGCATTGCGCTGCCCCGC
>DATBXG010000675.1:0-2594 GCA_036514415.1 Paraburkholderia sp. | reverse complement strand
TCGATCGTGCGAAATGGCACTGCTTTCGAGGAGCACACGGCGCATTGGGTCACGGGATTCTCCAGGGCGGGTCGGTGTGCTAGGGAAACGCTGATCAATGAACCAACTGCCCAAGTTGCATGCGAAAAGGCGTCGAATTTTCCAGATGTCGAAGCGAATCGACGCTCAATTCGGTGAGTTGGACGCGTAAACGAGCCTCTCTGCTCGCATTTTCATACGCATGACGGATTGCTCCCATGTACCGATCGCAACAGATTTCGCGCAATTACCAGATTCGCCAAAGCGAACAGGCTGAAGAGTTGCGCGTTGTTCTTGGCCAAGCCCTTGTATCGCGTCTTGCGATGGTGAAACAGGTTCTTGACGATATGGAACGGATGTTCAACCCGCGACCGGATCCGCGCCTTGGTTCGCTCGAGCGCGATCACCAAGTCCTTCAGCGTTCCCTCCTGCATCGCCTTGATCTTTCCCCGCTTGGCAGCGACGTGCCACTTCACGGTCTTGCCCGCCATTTCCTCGCGCTTTGCTACGCCAATGTAGCCCGCATCAGCGAACGCCTGCTCCTCATGTCCGTGCAACAGGGCATGCGCTTGCGATACATCCGACACGTTGGCCGCCGTGCCAACCACACTGTGGATCAGGCCCGAATCGGCATCGACGCCAATGTGGGCTTTCATCCCAAAGTGCCATTCGTTTCCCTTCTTCGTTTGATGCATTTCCGGGTCACGACTCTTCCGGGCGTTCTTGGTCGACGGCGGCGCTTCAATGATCGTCGCGTCAACCAGCGTGCCTTGCTTCATCATCAGCCCACGCTCGCACAGCGAGATGCCAATCTCGTCGAACAACCTCCGTGTCAGTTCGTGTTCGATCAGCAGGCGCCGGAACTTCAAAAGCGTGGTTGCATCGGGCACGTTCTCGATTGCCAGATCGATGCCGGCGAAGGCGCGCAGCGCGATGCTGTCATACAGCGCGTCTTCCAGTCCTTCGTCCGACAGTCCGTACCACTGTTGCAGGAAGTAGATTCGCAGCATTCGCTCCAGGCCAATCGGCGGGCGGCCTCGCGTGCCCTTCGGATAGTGCGGCTCGATTGCCGACAGCAAGCGCTGCCACGGAACGACCTTCTCCATCTCGGCCAGGAAGCGTTGGCGCCTCGTCACTCGCTTCTTGCCTGCAACTTCCGCTTCCGCGAAGCCGATCTGCCTCTTCATCATCAATCTGTTCCGTGAGTTGCCTTCTATAACGTCCTCAGCTACGCCAGCGATGACTAGCGAGCTGAATAAATCAGCGTTTCCTTAGCGTAGGGTTCTGCATCCATCTCCCGCGCGAACACGGGAGGAACACGCGCGGCGCGAGGCGCGGCAGACCTCGACGGTCCGCCGCGGCCCGCGCGCGCGGCACTGCATCCGATGCATACGGCACGCCTAGTTCGGGGCGAACGGGTGTGCTGCGCTGCCTTTCTTCGACACGACTTCAGCGGCGCTAGGTTCGCCCGCTACCGCGCGCTGGAGTGCTTCGCGTGTCGCCTTGTAGTTGAATTCCTGGATCTTCTTGTCGTCGTCGGCTTCCCAGTGAATGAAGACGCCGACGCAGATGAACACGTCGTCCGCTTCGTCCTTCGGAATCGTGCCGTCTTCGACGCAATCCGCGACGGCCAGCGCCACCGCATGCTGCGCCGGGCCGAACATCTGCACGGCCTGCTTGGCGCCCTTGATGGTCACCTTGTTGAACATCACGGTATTGGGCTTTGCCATCAGGTTCGGTGCGACGACGGCGAGCAGCGACGTGAAGCCGTCCTTGTTGTTGGTGAGCGCGTGGCAGAAAGCCGATTCGGCAGCAGAGCCTCGCGGCCCGATGATGAGATCGATGTGAGCGACTTCGTTGCCTTCACCGATAAGCGACTCGCCTACCAGGACGCGGTTGATCTTGGCCATGCTGTTCCTCCAGTGAATTGGGTCTGTCGACGTGGGACGAACTCGCGACGCGAGGCGGCCGCCGCGCGTTTTTTGAGGGGGACGCAACGCGTTTTCGTATAACAGGAAGCGTGCCAGGCCGTCGGAGCGGCCCGCTCAGGCGAGGGTATCGACGAAGCGCCGCGGCTCCAGCAGCGCGCCGACGAAGAGCGTGGCGACAGTCAGATCGGCGCTCGTGCCTGGGTTGACGCCTTGCGCCTTCAGTTCGGCGTCCCACGCACCGAGTCGTGCGGCGTGCGCCGCAGGTTCCGCGAGGCGCGCCCGCGCGTGACGTTCACGTGCCTCGCGCGTGACACTTTGCGCCAGCGCCGCGCCATGCTTGCGCAGTATGTGCGAGTCGGGCCACGTGCCGAGGTAGGTGAGGAACACGTCGAGCGTTAGAGCGGCCGGTGTCGTGCCCGTCGAACCGGCGAGGGCGTCGAGGCCCGCGCCGAAGATGTCCGCGAAGCCGTTCGCGTACTGACGCGCGATGCTGTCGCGCTCGGCGGCCAGCGACATCGCCGCGCGCAGATCGACGGTGGGGGGTGCATGGACCGATTGCTCGGGCGCGTCGCCGAGTCCGCCTGGATTGGCGAGTTCAATCGCGCGATAGGCGGCGCGGGCGTCGTCGATGTCGAGCGTCGACAG
>DATBXG010000674.1:0-5668 GCA_036514415.1 Paraburkholderia sp. | reverse complement strand
CGTGGCGGCCGGCCGCGGCATGCCACAGCACTGCCTCGAATCGAATTCTTCGATCCTCAACGTGACGCTGCTGAACCAGACCGAGCTGCTGGGCGTGGCTTCTCATCGGGCGGCGCTGCGCTTCGTGCGGCTGAATGCGCTTCGCGTGCTGCCGATGCGGCTCGCGGGAATCGGTTCGGTTTCGATGTACTGGCGCGCGGATAGCTTGAGTCGCAAAGCCGTTGCGCTGACGCTGGAGCATCTGCGCGCGAGCGCACGGGTCGGCGCGCGGCGCATCGGCAGCGAAGGGGACGAACAGGACCTTGAAGAGACCGCGCACCGGTCGAAAAAGGCCGATCTCTCGACCCGCAGCCGTTAATCGAGTATCACGGCTGCAGGAAAGAACGGGCGCGTGTACCAGGTATTGTCGCTGCGCGCGTTGGGCACGTAGTTGTCGAACGTGCCGGTGCCGCCATAGATGTCGGGCCCGAGCAGATCGGAATCCTGGAGTGCCCAGAACGTCATCGTGTACTGACGCCCGAAGCTCAGGGTGCCGAACGGTCCCTGCAAGCCCACCCACGCCTGGCGGCCGAACAGGCGGCCGCCCTGGCCGCTGTCGCCGCCGCGCACGTTGAAGCCGCTTTCGAGGACGAAGACCGTCGACAAGCCGCCACCGAGTTGCTCGGTGCCGCGCAGGCCCCAGCGCGACGGCATCTCGCCGGTGATGCCGGGCATGCGGACGAGGCGGTCGCCGTCGCGGTTTGCGTGCGTCACATATTCGATGCCGGTGTCGAGGATGCCGTAAAGCGCGACGCTGCTTTGCGCATGGCTCACGCCGCGCGCGGCCATGCCGAAGGATGCCGCACAGGCTGCGGTGATGACTTTTTTCATTGATAGATCTCCATACGCGCCGACGTCGAACGCAAATTATTCGTCCGTTTTATTTGTGACCATGCTTGCGGAGTACGCGCCGCATTCATTCCCCGCTGAGCAGCAGCTCGTCTTGCGACGCCGGCTCCGCCGCCGTGCGCCAGCGTCCGAGCGCCGCCATCGCGATACCTGCGACCACCGCAGGCACACCGACGATCACGAAGAGGGACGGCAACGTCAGCCCCATCGAGAGCATCGCGCCGCCCGCGACAGACCCGACCACCGAGCCCAGCCGTCCAACGCCGTTAGCCCAGCTCACGCCCGTTGCGCGGCAATCGGTTGGATAGAACGCAGCAGACAGCGCGTTGGCGCCGACCTGCGAGCCCGATACGCAAAAGCCTGCGAAGAAAACCGCGAGCGCAGCGAGCCCGGGCGTCGCTGCGAGCGAGCCGATCGCAGCCGTGAATACGCCGGCGGCCGCGTAGCTTGCGCCGAGCACGTAGCACGGGTTGAGGCGGTCCATGAGCCAGCCGAGCACGATCGCGCCGAGCGTGCCGCCCACCTGGAACATCGCCGTGACGAGCGCCGCCGTGCGCAGTGAGGCGCCGGTGGTACGCAAAAGCGTCGGCAGCCAGCTCGACAGCAAGTAAATCACGAGCAGGCTCATGAAGAAGGCGAGCCACATGAGCAGCGTGCCGCGCAACAGTTCAGGTCGAAACAGGTGACTCACTGGGGAGCCAGCCGCCTTCGTGCCGGACGTCGTGAACGTCGCATGGGCAAGATCGGCTTCGGGGGCGATGCGCGCGAGCGTGCGTTCGATGCGCTCGCGATGTCCGCCGCGGCTTGCGAGATAGCGCACCGATTCCGGCAGCCGCCACGCGAGAAGCGGCACGAGTGCGATCGGCACGATGCCGCCTGCGAGCAGCACCGAGCGCCAGCCGTAATGCTCGATGAGCGCGGCGGCCGCAAATCCACCGAGTGCGGAACCGATCGTGAAACCGCAAAACATCGTCGTGACGAGAAACGAGCGGCGCGCCGATGGGCAGTACTCCGAAGTCAACGTGATCGCGTTCGGCATCGCACCGCCAAGGCCGAGGCCAGTCAGAAAACGCAGCGCGATCAGTACACCGGGCGACGGTGCAAACGCAGACACCACGCTCGCCAGACCGAATGCGGACACACAAAAGAGAAGAAGACGCTTACGCCCCACCCGGTCGCCAAACGGCCCGAATGCGAGCGCGCCGACCATCAGCCCTGCAAGTCCCGCGCCGAACAGCGGTGCGAGCTGGGCGGGCTCCAACTGCCACTGCAGATGCAGCACCGGCGCGATGAAGCCGATCGCGGCCGTATCGAAGCCATCAATGGCGACGATCAGAAAACACAGCACGACGATCAGCGTCTGAAACCGCGAGACGCGATGCCGGTCGATGAATGCCGTCACGTCGACGGTGTGTGGGATTGCCATGGTTGTCTCCTCAGTTTTCACTTGCGCGTCATGTGCACTGCTTCGGGTATTGCCTGGCCGATCGGCGGTAGTTGTACGTCCCGGCCACGCGGCGACCGGTGGCACGTCTTCCGCGAGGCGCGCACGACCGTTCCCGCGCGGTGCGCCCTGCAGGGGCGCCGCGTCGGTTTTTCTTATTGGGGATCAGGTTCAGGTGTGCGCTTCGCGCAGCCGGGTCGGCGCAGCGCCAGTGGTGCTGGCCGCGCCGGTTTAGCGGGTACAGCCAGCCATGGGACGCCTGCCGGGCGTTGGTGTTGACATCGTTGTCTCCTGTCTTTTTTCAGCCTTCGGCGTGGCGCCGTGGCTATCTGTGAACTTGACCGGAGCCAATTAAAAGCCAGGGAGAGACGCCACGTAAAATGACCAATTCATATCTTCCATATGTTTTTTCGTATAGCTCGAAGACGGTCGCGGGTGACGGCGCCACCGCGCGGGAAAGATGATGAAGCAGGCAGCAAGCTGGCGACGTGTCCAAAGCCAGGATTTCGAACATTTGCGATCGTCTCACGCTGAACCAGCACTTACTTGAACCAGTGATCTTGCTTCGAGGAAACAAAACCGTGATTATGTGACGCGCGCGGTTAACTATAATCATCCACTACAACGCTGCTTCGGAACATGATGCATCAGCGATCTGCGTCCCTGGTCTCTAAACGTCTGGTTTGGATTGCTTATCTTGATGCGATTTGCATTCTTTCGAGGAGAAATACGGTGCCGAAAAGCTTTCAGCAAATTGTTGAGGACCACGGCGGCAAGGTTTTGTTCACGTCCAGCCAGGACAATATCACCCTGTTTCTTGGCGGGCCGCAGATTACGAATTTCGAGGGCGTTTGCCTGGCGCTTGTGATGACATGGCTTTCTCAATCCACATCCAAGGACGACCCAGCTCGTGGTATCAAAAACAAGGTTGCAGCGTTAAAACTCCAAAGCACCATGGAGGCAAGCTGGGCCGGTATCGCAACGGTGGAGCAGAAAGGGAAGGAAATCGTTAACAAAACGTTTTGGTACCGGTCAGGACAGAAATTCCAATTTACGTCGGGGAAATATGGAGCCGACCTCCATTTACTTGCCGACACCGGAAAATTCAAGGAGAGCCTGCACATCCTGTGCATTTATTTTCCCGAGGGGCCGGGCCACGCGCTTGGCGTATGGAAGTTCGAGAAGGCCGTTTCGTTCTATGACCCAAACTATGGCGCGTGTGCCATGTGGATTCCTTCGTTTCGAGAATTCCTTAACGAGTTCCTGAAGGAAAAATATCCCGATACGTCGGGATTTGCGATTTGCGCGTTTGTTGACGGGAAGTGAAATCTCAGGATTGAATGCGTCAACCCGATGCGCGAGGTGGTCGCGCGTAACGGATTATCTTCCGTCAGCACCAAGGACGGCACGGCGTGCGCGAGGCGGCTGCCTTTGGGCGTTAAGACTCAGAACGACGCTGTGGACCGCTTACCGCGAGCACCAACTGATGCAAGTCGCATCGATGTAGTGACCCAGCGAAGCCTGCACAGGTTATGCGGCTAAAGCGAATGCCTCAGCCGGCGCTGCTGACTCAATGCCCCAGATAGGCCGCCTTGACCATCGGGTCGTTGCGCAACTGCGCTGCGGAACCATGCGTCGCGATGCGGCCGTTTTCCAGCACATACCCGTAGTCGGCAACGTTCAACGCGGCTGCGGCGAACTGCTCGACGAGCAGCATGGTCACGCCCTGCGCTTTCAGGCGTTCGATGATCCGAAAAACCTCGTCGACAAGAATCGGCGCGAGCCCCATTGACGGTTCGTCGAGCAGGACGAGATCGGGGTTCAGCATGATCGCGCGCGCCATCGCGAGCATCTGTTGTTCGCCGCCCGACAACGTCCCCGCCAGTTGATTGCGGCGCTCCTTCAGGCGAGGGAACAGCTCGATCGCGCGCTCGAGATCGGCGTTGACGTCGCCGCGCGGACGCGCCCACGTCAAGCGTGGAAACGCGCCCAGCAACAGGTTGTCGGTGACCGTCATCGTTGCGAAAACGCGCCGCCCTTCGGGGGAATGCGCGAGACCCAGGCGTGCGATGCGATGGGAATCGAGCGTATCGATCCGCTTCACCGATGCGCCTTCGCCCATCGTGATCGTGCCCGCGCTCGGACGAATCATGCCCGAGATCGCCCGCATGGTCGTGGTCTTGCCCGCGCCGTTCGCGCCGATCAGCGTGACTACGGAAGCCTTCGGCACGTCTATCGAGATGCCTTGCAGCACCTCGACCTTGCCGTAGCCAGCGTGCAGGTTGCGGATCGATAACATCGCGTGTTCCCCATGTGCGCCATCGTTGTGCGCCCGGCCGTGAATCGTGTTCAAAGGGGCGGGCGCTCTGACCGGAGTGCCGTCTCTAGGCGGCAACACCAACAGTAGTATCAAGACCGCCCAGATAGGCCTCGATCACCTTTTCGTTCTCCTGAATCTCGGCGGGCTTGCCCTCGGCGATCTTCTGCCCGAAATCGAGCACCGACACCGTATCGCAAACCGACATCACGACATCCATGTGATGTTCGATCAGCACCACCGTGATGCCGTGGTCGCGCACCTTGCGGATGATGCTGACCAACTCCTTGATGTCAGGTGCCGTGAGCCCGGCAGCGGGTTCGTCGAGCAGCAGCACCTGTGGATCGAGCGCGAGAGCACGGGCGATTTCGAGCAGACGCTGCTTGCCGTACGGCAGGTTGCGCGCCTCTTCGGCCGCGACGTTGTCGAGCCCGACGAAGCGCAGCATGCCGAACGCACGCTCGCGCGCCACGCGTTCCTCTTGACGGTAGCGCGCCGTCATCAGGCCAACGTCGGCGAAATTCGAGCGGAACGTATGATGGAGGCCCACCAGCACGTTTTCGAGCGCAGTCATCTCGCCGAACAGCTGCACGTTCTGAAACGTGCGCGCGATGCGCGAGAGCGCGATGGCCGACGACGTACGCCCCGCTATCGATTCACCTCGATAGCCAATCGCGCCCGACGTGGGCACGTAGATGCCCGTCAGCACGTTCATCATCGTGCTCTTGCCTGAGCCGTTCGGTCCGATCAACCCGTGTATCGAGCCACGCCGCACACTCAGGCTCACGTTGTTCAACGCCTTGAGACCGCTAAACTGCATCAGCACGTCGCGCACGTCGAGAATGATTTCCTCGCTCTTTGCGCCCATATCGACGATCGCATCGGCGACGATTCCCTCAGGCTTCCCGGTGTCGACTGCGATCGTGCGTACGCGGCCGTGCATGAAGAACTTGCGCACGAAGCCGACGACGCCGTCCTGCAGGTAATAGACGACGAGCAGGATCATCAGGCCGAAGATC
>DATBXG010000673.1:0-3433 GCA_036514415.1 Paraburkholderia sp. | reverse complement strand
GGCAGCGACCGCTGGGCAGGCATGATCGGTGCGCACGCCGCCTATCCGGGCGAGCCGCTGCTGATCGCGACGTTCGGCACGGCCACCACGCTCGAAGCGCTGCGCGCCGATGGCACGTTCGTCGGCGGCATGATCGCGCCGGGCTTCACGCTGATGATGCGCGCGCTCGGCGAGCACACGGCGCAACTGCCCGTGGTCGCCGGCGGGGTGGCCGATGCGCCGCACCCGGGCATCGCCTTCGCCACCGATACGCGGCGCTCGATCTCGGCGGGCTGCGCGCTCGCGCAGGCGGCGCTCATCGAGCGCGCCTGGGCCGATTTGCAGGACGCGTGGAAAATGCCGGTGCGGCTCGTGGTGAGCGGCGGCGCGGCGGCGGAAGTGACAGCGGCGCTCAAGGTGCCGCATACTCGGCACGACGCGCTGGTGCTTTCGGGCCTCGCGCTCATCGCGGCGCAACCCTGACGGGCGCGCCGCTTTTGCCTGATCTAGAGGCTGGTCTCTGGAACTGAACGAACGACTTCGAAGGAGCTTCACACGATGCTGCGCTGGCTGATCGCCATTCTGATTCTCGCCAACGGGCTGGCCTTTGCCGCAATCAGCGGCCTGTTCGGCCCGACGCCCTCGTCGGGCTCGCGCGAAACCCAGCACCTGAACCGCCAGATCCACCCCGAGCGGCTCGTGGTGAAGGCCATCCGGCCCTCCGAATCGGCGGACGTGCCGACCGTCGGCGGTCCGGTGGCGGAACCGGCCGTGCAGGCGTCGACCCTCACGCAGTAAGCAGCACGAACTCACGCGCCTCCAATCCTCAAACGCAACCGGCCGGAGAACGGGCGCGCCCAGGCCACGGGCGGCCCGGCCTCCGGCCGGTTTGCATCGCCCGCCCGCACAGCGCAGGCGTGCGCGAGAACCTACTTCGAATCGTCCTGCGCGCGCACCTTCTGCAGCAGCTTCGTGGTCGACCGGTCGTGCTCGAAGGGAATCGCGAGCGCGCGCCCGCCCCAGCCGCGCACCAGCGCCGACTCGGGCAGCACGTCCATGTCGTAGTCGCCGCCCTTCACGAGAACATCCGGGCGCACGGCCTCGATCAGCTCGACTGGCGTGCGCTCGCCGAACTGCACCACCCAGTCCACGCTCTCCAGCGCCGCGAGCAGCGCCATGCGGTCGTTCTCGTTGTTGATGGGACGGTCGTCGCCCTTGCCGAGCATCCTCACCGAGGCGTCGCTGTTCACGCCGACGATCAGCGTGGCGCCGAGCGCCTTCGCATCGGCGAGATAAGTGACATGACCGCGATGCAGGATGTCGAAGACGCCGTTGGTGAACACCACGGGACCGGGCAGCGAGGCGCGCAGTTGCGCGAGGGCCTCGCGGGTCGTGATCTTGCGTTCGAAGGGAGCGGGCATGGAATGAGACTCGGAGAAAAAAACGGGCGCCGACCGGACGAAGGAAGGCCGCCAATGAAAACGGCCCGTCACGCGTAAAGCGCTTCGGGCCGTCCGGATCGCAGCGCGCCACGGTAGCGCGCAAGCGGAGAGCTGTGCCGGCGCGTCAGGCCGGCTGCTGCGTGCCCTGCTCGGCCTGCAGGCGCTGCACCACTTCCTTGCGATAGCGGTTCAGTTCCTGCGCCGTGCTGAACGTGCGCTCGAACAGGATCGAGAGGTTGTGCAGGATACGCTCGACCACCTTCTTTTCCCAGCCGTCGTCGAAGCGGATCTGCTCGTCGAGCCAGCGCTCGAGCCATTCCGGGTCGGGCAGGCGCGACTGCACGGTGTCGCGCGGAAACAGTGCCTGATTCACGTGCAGGTTCGTGGGGTGCAGCGGCTTTTCGGTGCGGCGCGCCGAGGCCATGAGCACGCCGATCTTCGCGAACGCTGCGCGCGCAACGTCGCCGAAGTTGTTGAGCGCCTTCTTCATGTAGCGCAGATACGCGCCGCCGTGGCGCGCTTCATCGCGCGAGATGGTTTCGTAGATCGCCTTGATGACCGGCTCCGTGTGCCATTCGGCGGCGCGGCGATACCAGTGGTTCAGGCGGATTTCGCCGCAGAAGTGCAGCATGAGCGTTTCGAGCGGCGGCGCCGGATCGAACTCGAAGCGCACGGCGTGCAGCTCTTCTTCGGTCGGCACCATTTCCGGCTTGAAGCGGCGCAGGTATTCCATGAGCACGAGCGAATGCTTCTGCTCCTCGAAGAACCACACGCTCATGAACGCCGAAAAGTCGCTGTCGTGGTGGTTGTCGCGCAGGAACATTTCGGTGGCCGGCAAGGCGGACCACTCGGTGATCGCGTTCATCTTGATGGTCGCGGCCTGCTCGTCGGTAAGGAGCGACGCGTCGAACTTGTCCCAGGGGATGTCCTTTTCCATGTCCCAACGGACCGATTCGAGCGATTTGTAAAGTTCCGGATAAAGCATCGTGTTCATAGTCCCGCCCCTGATCTGCGCAAAACGCGCGCATGACGAATTCATAGCGTGCCGCGGGAACCGCGTAAGACGCGGCCGCGCAGGCAAAAGCATTTAATTTTACGCGGTATCCGGCCCTCTGGACGCTATCGTGCGGTGGGGAACGCCCGGGCGTTGTCCCACGACAATCCAGCCAACCGGAATGAAAGGCGCCGTCGTGGATTCTGGGTAGCTGCTCCGTGTCTCGAACCCGGCCGCCTGATACCGCTGATCACTACCGATAACCGCGTGTCCCCGCAAAGGTCCTGGAAACTGCGCGGCGATGCGCCGCAACGCCACCGCAACTCCCACGAATGACCAGAAAAACCTTACACAATAATAGCATGCCGGTGTTTCAGTTCCGCCGCACCGCAAAATCCTCGATCGCGCCGTCCGCCGGCGCTTTGAGCCAAGTCAAAAGTACATCACGTTGGGCTAGCGTATCGCGATAACCGAGCTCGATCAGTTCGCTGGTGAATTCACGCTCGAAGAGCAAATAGCTCGCAAACGCCGCACCCGACGCGCGGTTGCCGCCCATGGCGCCCAGCAGCATGCGCACCGAGCGCGGAAGCTGTTGCAGATGGCGCGCCGCGATCAGCTCGATGCGCTCGCTCGGCGCGATCGCGAGCACCTCCACATGCCGCCAGCCGCTTTCCGGCTCCACCGTGTGCGGCAACTGCAGCACCATGCGGTTCACGTGCTCGACGCGCTCGATATCGGCGCCGAGCGCGTCGAGAAAAACGCTCGCGAGCACCTGCTGGCCGATCTGGGCGAGCGTCGGGTAGGCGTCGATGTCGGGGCGCGCCGCGGGCACTTCCGGTGTCGGCGCGGCCGCGCCCAGCACGACGATGCGCTGCGCGCCGAAGTGGATGGCGGGCGAAAGCGGCGCGATCTGCCGGATCGAGCCGTCGCCGAAATATTCATGGCGGCCGTCGAGTTCAAGGCGCACGGCCGGGAACAGGTACGGAATCGCGGCCGAAGCGAGCAGGTGCCTCGGCGT
>DATBXG010000672.1:0-2626 GCA_036514415.1 Paraburkholderia sp. | reverse complement strand
CATGTCGCCCGCCGCGATCGAGCAGATGCCGTCCCACACGCGCCGCTGGAACGCCGTGCCAAGCGGTGCGAGCGGCAGGTCGAAGCCGGCGTCGGCGCTCTCGAAATACCGCTCGATCTGCGCGGCCGCGCGCGCGGCGAGCTCGCAATCGGGCTCGACGCTCGCCGTGTGCCCCGGCAGATAGACGATCTCGCGCAGCGCTTGCCCGCCGGTGCGGATGCCGACCTTGCCGAACGGCGCGTCGATCACTGCGTTGAACATCGCTGCCTCCTTCGTGCGCGAGCGTTGCACGCCATGGTGCCGCGTTGTGCGCGCGATTTCCAGCACGCCGCTTTCCATTTTCATGCTCATGTTCGCCTCCGGCATTTTTCCTCGCGTCGTCATCCTCGCGTCGTCGTTTCAGGCCGCTTCGAGCGCCCACTGCACATGCTCGCGCACGATCGCCGATTCGTCATGCTCGCGCGCGCGCAACGCCTTCACGACGGCATCGCGCGCGGCGTCGCCTATGTTCGCCACGTTCGCCGCGCTCTTGTGCGTCGCGCGCAGCGCGTTGCCCATCGCGACCGCGATATTGCGCGACCAGCGCTCGTAGCCAATGCGCCGTATCGCGCTGCCCTGCATGCGCTGGTCGAATTGCGCCGCGCTCCAGCCGAACAGGTCGACGAGGCTCGCGCGGTCGAGCCCGTGGCGCACGTCGAAGTCCGCGACCGGCGCGGCCTGGGCAAACTTGTTCCATGGACAGACGAGCTGGCAGTCGTCGCAGCCATACACACGATTGCCGATCAGCTCGCGCAATTCCAGGGGAATGCTGCCCTTCAGCTCGATCGTCAGATAGGAAATGCAGCGGCGCGCATCCACGCGATAGGGACCGGTGATCGCGCCGGTCGGGCATGCGTCGATGCAGCGCGTGCAGCTCCCGCAATGCGCGCCGGGCGTTTCCGGCGCTGCGCTGGCCGGGTCCCCGGCGTCGGTGGGCAGCGGCACGTCCACGTAGATCTCGCCAAGGAAGAAGAGCGAGCCCGCGTCGCGCTGCAAGAGCAGCGTGTGCTTGCCGCGCCAGCCAACGCCTGCCTTCTGCGCGAGTTCGACTTCGAGCACGGGTGCGGAGTCGGTGAACACGCGAAAACCGAACTTGCCGATCTCGGCCTCGACGCGCTCGGCGAGTTGCTGCAGGCGAGCGCGCAATACCTTGTGATAGTCGCGGCCGCGCGCGTAGATCGACACGACGGCGGCGTGCGGGTCGGCGAGGCGCGCGTGCTCACGCAGACGCCAGTCGGCATGGATGGCATGGGGGCTCTCGTGGGCAACTGCCGTGCCAACGGTGGTGCCAACAGTGGTGCCAACAGTGGTGCCAACTGCAGCGCCAACGCCGGCGCTTGCATCATCGCCGCCTTGCGAAGCACTTTCGTGCGACTTTCCCGTCGCATTCGGCGCGAGCGTATCGACGGGCAAATAGGCCATGCGTGCTGTGATCACGCGTCGCGTGCCGGCCACAAGCTCGGCGGGCCGCGCGCGTTTCATCTCATGTTTGGCCATATAATCCATCTCGCCGTGGCAGCCTGCTTCGAGCCACGCGGCGAGGCCCGCCTCGGCATGGGAAAGGTCGGTGTCACTGATGCCGATCGCACCGAACCCCAGCTCGCGCCCCCACGTCCGGATGCGCGCCGCGAGCGCGGCGAGCGCCGCCTCGTCGAGCGGCATGGCCTGCTGAACGGCAGGCACAGACGAATCTCGCGGCGCCTGTGTTTCAGCGCGCGCCTGGGCAGACGTTGGGTCGAGCGCCTCCGAAGACGCGCGCACGTCCTGCGCGAAGTTGGAAGGGGAATGCGTGGGGTTCATTACGTCATTTTACGAGAATGCCCGACACGCCCGGTCACGACCACGCGCCGCTTCCGCTTGATCTCTCTGCCGAGGTTCTCCTCGAACGCCGTTTCGATCTCGCAGACGCAGCCGCCACCGACGCCTTCGGCGCACGCTTCGCGCATGCGCTCGACTCGTTGCGCACAAAGAATGCACAAAACGGCGCACAAGACAGCACACAAGACAGCGCGCAAAATCGCAGCGCGCCGCCCTTTCACGGCATGCACGTGCAACTGCACGGCGACCTCGGCGCAGGCAAGACCTCGCTCGTGCGCGCCACGCTGCGCGCGCTCGGTCATGCGGGCCGCGTGCGCAGCCCGACCTACACGCTAGTCGAGCCGTACACGGTGACAACACCGAACGGGGAACTCCAGCTCTATCACTTCGATCTGTACCGTTTCAGCGATCCGGCCGAATGGGCCGACTCGGGCTTTCGCGAATACTTCGCGCAAGACGCGGTGTGCCTCGTCGAATGGCCGCAACGCGCGGGCGGCCTGCTGGGCGTGCCCGATCTCGTGTTTTCGCTGAAGCCGGATGCAAGCGGCGACGGCCGCGTGCTCACCGCCTACGCATACAGCGCATCAGGAAAGGCATGTCTAAAAAGATGTTAATCAAACCGTTCCGCTCGATCGAATCGGCCGCCACCGCCACGCACAACTGGCGTCGCCGGCAGATTCTGAAGGCGGGCGCCTCCACGCTCGTACTCGGTCTTGCCGTGCCGCGCCTCGCGTGGGCCACCTCGGTCATCGGCGTGCGCGTGTGGCCC
>DATBXG010000671.1:0-7856 GCA_036514415.1 Paraburkholderia sp. | reverse complement strand
CCGCACACGATCCCCACCATGAGGAACGCGCCGCGCAACGGCGCGGCAAGCAGTCGACGCTTTCCGACGACCCGCTCTGGTACAAGGACGCGATCATCTACCAGGTGCACGTGAAGTCGTTCTTCGATTCGAACAACGATGGCGTGGGCGACTTTCCAGGCCTCCTCGCCAAGCTCGATTACATTGCGGGGCTGGGCGTGACGGCGATCTGGCTGCTGCCGTTCTATCCCTCGCCGCGCCGCGACGACGGCTACGACATCGCCGACTATCGCAACGTGCACCCCGACTACGGCCAGCTCGCCGACGTGCGCCGCTTCATCCAGGAAGCGCACGCGCGCGGCATTCGCGTCATTACCGAGCTCGTCATCAACCATACCTCGGACCAGCACCCGTGGTTCCAGCGCGCGCGCCGCGCAAAGCCCGGCTCGAATCATCGCAACTACTACGTGTGGTCCGACACCGACCAGAAGTACCAGGGCACGCGCATCATCTTCATCGACACGGAGCCGTCCAACTGGACGCACGACCCCGTTGCGGGCGCGTACTACTGGCACCGGTTCTACTCGCACCAGCCCGACCTGAACTTCGACAATCCCGCCGTGCTGCGAGAAGTGCTGCAGGTCATGCGCTTCTGGCTCGACATGGGCATAGACGGACTGCGCCTCGACGCCGTGCCCTATCTCGTGGAACGCGAAGGCACGAACAACGAGAACCTGCCCGAGACCCACGCGATACTCAAGCAGATTCGCGCGACCATCGACAAGCACTACCCGAACCGCATGCTGCTGGCCGAAGCGAACCAGTGGCCGGAAGACGTGCAGGAATATTTCGGCAACGAAGACGAATGCCACATGGCGTTCCACTTCCCGCTCATGCCGCGCCTCTATATGGCGATCGCGAGCGAGGACCGCTTTCCGATCATCGACATCATGAAGCAGACGCCCGACCTGCTGGAAAGCTGTCAGTGGGCGATCTTCCTGCGCAATCACGACGAACTCACGCTCGAAATGGTCACGGACTCCGAGCGCGATTACCTCTGGAACACCTATGCGAGCGACCGTCGCGCGCGCCTGAACCTCGGCATACGCCGGCGTCTCGCGCCGCTCATGGAGCGCGACCGCCGCCGCATCGAGCTGATCAATTCGCTGCTGCTTTCCATGCCGGGCACGCCGGTGATCTACTACGGCGATGAGCTCGGCATGGGCGACAACATCCATCTGGGCGACCGCGACGGCGTGCGCACGCCGATGCAGTGGTCGTCGGACCGCAACGGCGGCTTCTCGCGCGCCGACCCCGAACAGCTCGTGCTGCCGCCGCTCATGGGCTCGCTTTACGGCTACGACGCCATCAACGTCGAGGCGCAAAGCCGCGACCCGCATTCGCTGCTCAACTGGACACGCCGCATGCTCGCCACGCGCCGCGCGAAGCAGGCGTTCGGGCGCGGCTCGATCCGCTTCCTGCGGCCCGCGAATCGCAAGATCCTCGCGTACCTGCGCGAAATGCCGGGTGAAGCGCCCATTTTGTGCGTCGCGAACCTGTCGCGCGCGCCGCAGGCGGTCGAACTCGACCTCTCCGAATTCGCGGGCACGGCGCCCGTCGAAATGACGGCGGACTCCGTCTTCCCGGCAATCGGTCAGTTGCCCTATCTTTTGACCTTCCCGCCCTACGGCTTCCTGTGGTTCCTCCTGTGCCCCGGCAATCAGCGGCCTTCATGGAGCCAGCCGACTTCGGAGCAACTGCCCGAATTCGTGACCGTGGTGATACGCGAAGGGCAAACGGGCGCGACGCCCGAAAACGTGCGGCTGCTCGAGTCGGAAGTGCTGCCTTCGTGGCTCTCGCGGCGCCGCTGGTTCGCCTCGAAGGACAAGCCGCTGCGCGCGGTGCGCCTCGCGGCGCTCACGACGATCCATGGCGCGGGCTTCGCCTTCACGGAGATCGAGGCCGAGCTTGCGGATGGCACGAGCGAGCGCTACGTACTCCCGATCGCCATCACGTGGGGCACCGAAATCACCACGCCGCTGCATATCCAGCTCGCGCTCTCGCGCGTGCGGCAGGGCCGCACCGTGGGCTATCTCACCGACGCGTTCTCGCTGCCGTGGTTCGCCTATGGCGTGCTGCGCAAGCTGCGCGAGCGCGCCGCGGTGCCCACCGTGCAGCAGAGCACGATCCGCTTCGAGCCGACCGGGCGGCTCGCCGAACTGGACCTGGGCGAAGCGCCGGAAGTGCGCTGGCTCGCCGCGGAGCAGAGCAACAGCTCGCTCGTGATCGCGGAAACGCTCGTGCTCAAGATCGTGCGCCGGCTGATGGCAGGCGTGCACCCCGAAGCGGAGATGAGCCGCTACCTCACGAAGCTTGGCTACGCGAACACCGCGCCGCTCTATGGCGAAGTGGTGCGCGTCGATCCCGCGGGCGTGCCGCACACGCTCGTCATCGTGCAGGGCTTTATCGACAACCAGGGCAATGCGTGGGACTGGGCGCTCGATTACCTGCGCCGCACGATCGACGAACTCGCGCTCGCCATGGACGACGACACGAGCGTCGACCAGGCGCACGAAGAAGAGGCCGTGCAGGGCTATTGCGCGGTGATCGGCGCGATCGGCAAGCGCCTCGGCGAACTCCACGCGATGCTCGCGCGACCCAGCGACGACGAGGCGTTCGCGCCCGTTGCCGCGACGCCCGACGACGTCCGCACCTGGATCGCCGACACGAAATCCATGCTCGGCGAAGCGCTCGACATCGTCGCGCAGCATACGGGCGACGACGAGCAAACGCTGGACGAAGACGCACGCGACCTCGCACGCAGCCTGATCGACCGCCGCAAGGCGCTCGTCGCCAAAATCGACGAACTCGTGCCGCTCGACGCAAAGGCGGCGCGCATTCGCATACACGGCGATTTCCATCTGGGCCAGGTGCTGCTTTCGCAGGGCGACGCGTATCTGATCGACTTCGAAGGCGAGCCCGCGCGAGCGCTCGAATACCGGCGTGCGAAGGCCTCGCCGCTGCGCGACGTGGCAGGCCTGCTGCGCTCGCTCTCTTATGCGGGCGCCGCCGCGCAATCGACGATCGAAAATGCGCCGCAGCAGGTCGTCGATCGCAAGCGCACGCTGTTCGAGCGCTTCCGCGGCTACGCGGCCGAAGCGTTCCTGAGCCAGTATCGCGCGGCCGTGGCCGAAGCGCCGCTCTCCCTCGTGAGCGCATCGCACGAACAGGCGCTGCTCGACCTGTTCCTGATCGAGAAGGCGGCCTACGAGATCCGCTACGAAGCGGCGAACCGCCCCACGTGGCTCGCGCTGCCGGTGCGCGGACTCGCGGCGATCACGGCGCGCGTGCTCGGGCTCACACCCACGCAATCCACGCACTCGCATCCCGGCGGAGGTGGCCATGGCTGATCGCGCGCCCCACGCCGGCCTGAATCCGCACGATGCCGACGCGCTCGCCGGTGCGCACCACGCCGATCCTTTCGCTGTGCTCGGACTGCATTGGGTGGACGGGGCACCCTACGTGCGCGCGTGGCTGCCCAACGCCGCGGGCGCGAGCGTGGTGGCGCGCGACCGCGCCCACACGCTCGGCGAGCTCTCGCTCGTGCATCCGGCAGGACTCTATGCGGGGCCGCTGGCGGAAGCCGTGCCCTACCGCCTCGTCATCGACTGGCATGGCGTTAGCCAGGAAATCGAGGACACCTATTCATTTGGCCCGCAGCTCTCGCACGAAGCGCTGGTGCGCCTCGCCGACGGTGACCCCTACGCCTTGCTCGAATGCCTCGGCGCACGGCCGCTCACCTGCGACGGCGTGCCCGGCGTGCGCTTCGCCGTCTGGGCGCCGAATGCGAAGCGCGTTTCCGTGGTGGGCGATTTCAATGCGTGGGACGGACGGCGTCACCCCATGCGGCTGCGCCATGAGGCCGGTGTCTGGGAACTCTTCATTCCGCGTGTGGCGCCGGGCGCGCGCTACAAGTACGAGATCCTCGGCGCGCGCGGTGCGGTGCTGCCGCTCAAGGCCGACCCCTGCGCGCTGCAAACGGAATGCCCGCCGGGCACGGCTTCGATCGTCGCGCCCGTCGAGGCGATCGACCATTACGCGTGGCGCGATCACGAGTGGCTGCAAACGCGCGCGGAACGGCAAAACGCGCGCGCAGCGATGTCGGTCTACGAAGTGCACGCGCCATCGTGGCTGCCCACGCAGGGCGCCGACGCCCCCGCGCCCGATTGGGGCGCGCTTGCCGAGCGCCTGATCCCCTACGCGCAGGGCATGGGCTTCACGCACCTGGAATTGTTGCCTGTGGCCGAGCATCCGTTTGGCGGCTCGTGGGGCTATCAGCCGCTTGCGCAATTCGCGCCCACGGCGCGCCTCGGCTCGCCGGTGGACTTCGCGGCGTTCGTCGATTGCGCGCACGAAGCGGGCCTTGGCGTGATTCTCGACTGGGTGCCCGCGCACTTCCCGAACGACGCGCACGGCCTCGTCGATTTCGACGGCACCGCGCTCTACGAGCATGGCGACCCGCGCGAAGGCTATCACCCCGACTGGAACACGATGATCTACAACCTGGGACGCCGCGAGGTGAGCGCGTTCCTCATCGCATCGGGTCTAGCGTGGCTCCTGCGCTATCACGTGGACGCGCTGCGCGTGGACGCCGTCGCCTCGATGCTCTATCGCGACTATTCGCGCGCGCATGGCGAGTGGGTGCCCAACATCTACGGCGGACGCGAGAATCTCGAATCGATCGCGTTTCTCAAGCGCCTCAATCACGAAACGCAATACGTGCCCCAGCGCCCCGGCGTCATCACCATTGCCGAGGAATCCACAGCATGGCCCGGCGTTACGGCGCGCCCCGAGGACGGCGGCCTCGGCTTCCAGTTCAAGTGGAACATGGGCTGGATGCACGACACCCTGCACTACATGCACGAAGACCCCGTCTACCGCCGCTATCACCATCACCTGATGACGTTCGCGATGGTCTACGCATGGTCCGAGCGTTTCGTGCTGCCGCTTTCGCACGACGAAGTGGTGCACGGCAAGGGGTCGCTGCTCGGCAAGATGCCCGGCGACCGCTGGCAGAAGTTCGCGAATCTGCGTGCGTACTTCGGCTTCATGTGGGCGCACCCCGGCAAGAAGCTGCTCTTCATGGGCGGAGAGTTCGGGCAGATGGCCGAGTTCGATCACGACGGCACGCCGCACTGGAACCTGCTCGACGACCCGCTGCATCGCGGCGTGCAAACGCTCGTGCGCGATCTGAACCGCCTCTACGCGGGCGAACCCGCGCTCTACACGCTCGACTCGGAGCCCGGCGGCTTCGAGTGGCTCGTGTCCGACGACACGGAAAACAGCGTGCTCGCGTGGCGCCGCGTGGACGGCACGGGCCGCGAGATCGTGGTGATCTGCAACTTCACGCCGGTGCCGCGCTACGGCTATCGCATCGGCATGCCGCAGCCCGGCCAGTGGGAAGAGGCATTGAACACCGACGCCGAAGTCTACGGCGGCTCGAACATGGGCAACGGGGGCCTCGTCGCCACAGACCACATAGCGAGCCATGGCAAGCCGCAGTCGGCCGCGCTCGTCTTGCCGCCCCTCGGCACGCTGATCCTGCGCCTGAGCTAGACGCGCACCTCGCTGTGACGATATTTAATCAGGAACCCGATGCAAAACGAAGAACGACATAAGGAGCATCGTCATGGCAAATGGCCCGCCTGAACGCCTGCTGCCCGGCTCTTCGTGGCCGCTCGGGGCGACGTGGGACGGGCTCGGCACCAATTTCGCCGTGTTCTCGGCCCACGCCTGGCGTATCGAGCTGTGCCTCTTCGACCCGACCGGCCGCAAGGAGCGCATCCGCTACACCTTGCCCGAATGCACCGACGAGGTGTGGCACGGCTATCTGCCGGGCGCCCATCCCGGCACCGTCTATGGCCTGCGCGCGCACGGCCCTTATCAGCCGCATCTGGGGCACCGCTTCAACCCGCACAAGCTCCTGATCGACCCTTATGCGCGGCAACTCATCGGCCAGTTCCGCTGGTCGGACACGCTCTACGGCTACCGCGCCCATTCGAACCGCGTGGACCTCTCGATCGACCGGCGCGACTCGGCGCCGGCCATGCCCAAGTGCGTGGTCGTCAACGACAACTTCGACTGGTCGCGCGACCGGCGGCCCAATACGCCGTGGGGCGACACCGTGATCTATGAAGCGCATCTGCGCGGGCTCTCCATGCAGCGTTACGATTTGCGCACGCATACACGGGGCACGTTCGCGGGGCTGGCCGCACCGCGATTCATCGAGCATCTGCACAAGCTCGGCGTGACGGCCATCGAGCTGTTGCCGGTGCACGCGTTTCTCACCGAGCGCTTTCTGCTCGATCGTGGTCTGCGCAACTACTGGGGCTATAACCCCGCCGCGTTCTTCGCGCCCGAGCCGAGCTACCTCGTCGGCCACGACACCGACGAAATGCGCATCGCCGTGCGGCAGTTTCATGCCGCGGGTATCGAGGTCTTTCTCGACGTGGTCTACAACCACACCTGCGAAGGCGGCGAGATGGGTCCCACCGTTTCGTGGCGCGGCCTCGACAACGCCTGCTATTACCGCTGCGTGCCCGGCGACGAGCGCCACTTCATCAACGACACGGGCTGCGGCAACACGCTCGATCATTCGCATCCGCGTGTGCTGCAGATGGTCGCCGACTCGCTGCGCCACTGGGTCACGTCATACGGCATCGACGGCTTTCGCTTCGACCTCGGCGTGACGCTCGGGCGCGAACCCTCGGGCTTCGATCCGCACGGCGGCTTCTTCGACGTGCTGCGCCAGGACCCCGTGCTCTCGCAATGCAAGCTGATTTCCGAGCCATGGGACGTGGGCCCGGGCGGCTACCAGCTCGGCAACCATCCGCCCGGCTTCTCCGAATGGAACGACCGCTTTCGCGACAGCGTGCGGCGCTACTGGCGCGGCGCGCCGGGCCAGCGCGCCGACCTCGCCGCGCGCTTGACCGGCAGCGCCGATCTGTTCGACAAGCGCAAGCGCCGGCCGTGGGCGTCGATCAACTTCGTCACCTCGCACGACGGCTTCACGCTCGCCGACCTCGTTTCGTACGAGCGCAAGCACAACGAGGCCAACGGCGAAGAGAACCGCGACGGCCACAACGAAAACTGGAGCGCGAACTGGGGCGTGGAAGGCGCGACCGACGACCCGGCCATCCTCGCCACGCGCGCGCGCGTGGCCCGCTCCATGATGGCCACGTTGTTCATCGCGCTCGGCACGCCCATGCTGCTCGCCGGCGACGAGGCCTGCCGCACGCAGCGCGGCAACAACAATGCGTACTGCCAGGACAACGATATGTCGTGGTTCGACTGGGCGCTCGCCGAAACGCCCCAGGGCAAGGCAATGACGCGCTTCGCCGCGCGTGTCATCGCGCTGCGCCGCGAACATCCGCTGCTGCACGAAACGCGCTTTCTGTTCGGCGAGCGCGAACTGATGCCCGGCGTGCACGACATCGACTGGTTCGACGAACGCGGCGAGCCGCTCTCGCCCGAGGCCTGGCATGACCCGGAAGCCAGCGCTTTCACGATGCGGCGCGCAGGAGCGGGACTCCACGGCGAAATGGAAGTATTGTTGATGATGCTGAACGCTTCGCAGGGCGCGGTGACGTTCGCTGCGCCCGCGCCGCGCATGGCATGGGAGGTGCTGCTCGATACCGCGCGCCCCGATGCGGTGCCCTACGCCCTGCCCGACACGACGTACGAGCTGGCCGCGCGCGCGCTAGCCGTGCTGTGCGCACGGCCGGCGCGCGCCGACGCGCACCGCCCGCCGGGCACGCGCAGCGACGCGAGCGCGCCGGACCCGCGCCAGCCGCCAGGCGTGCCGCCCGGCTCCGGTG